>CALJCU010000437.1 GCA_938023885.1 uncultured Prevotella sp.
ATCGGAGCGGTGATGCCAGGCATTAGCAATGACAGCCTGAGAGTTGTAGCGCTTGCCTACTCTGACGGTGAACTGATAGCACCATTCCTTCAGCACGATACTCACGATGGCGGCCATGAAAGCAATGACACCCGGACTCGGGAGTGTCTCACCATGAATCACTTGCCATATCTTTTCCAAGCCGCAGATACAGATCATTGCACCCACAGCAAAGAGAGCAATGCCGATGAGGGCTGTGGCGAAGGTCTCGTATTTACCATGACCAAAGTCATGATCCTTATCCTGTGGCTTGTTGCTGAGTTTTACGAAGACAAGTACGACGATATCTGTCAGAAAATCGCTCAGCGAGTGCACGGCATCGGCAATCATAGCCTCCGATCCACCCAGGATGCCGGCAATGAATTTAAACACCAACAATACCACATTGATGATGCTTCCGCCTATCGTCACCTTGTATATAGCGTGTCCCCTTTCTATTTCTATCTCGTTATTCTCGTCCATCCTTCCTTATTCCTGTTTTTGGCTTGCAAACTTACAACTTTTTACATAAAACGCACAAGAAAAAGATGAAAACTTCGTAATTTTGGCATCGTATTGTTAGAAATATAGTAATAAAATGGAAGAAACCATAGAAAGTAAGGTTGACCGGCTCACGCTGGCTATGATAGAGTTTGACAAAGGTGATGCTATGCGTATTCAGCATTTCCTGAAGGTCCATCGTTTTGCGCAGCTCATTGCGCGTTTGGAGCACGTCGATTCCCACACGCAGCTCGTCACTGAGATGGCGGCTGTGGTCCATGATATCGGCATTCATGCGGCAGAGGCAAAATACGGCAACTCCAATGGCAAATACCAGGAGGAACTCGGTCCGGCACCCGCACGCCAACTGCTGACAGAGCAGGGTTTCGACACCGGCGACATTGAGCGTGTCTGCTATCTCGTCGGGCACCATCACACATATACGCATATTGATGGCATCGACTATCAGATTCTTGTGGAGGCCGACTTTCTTGTCAACTTCTTCGAGGACAATATCTCCAAGAAAGGTATAGAGAATGCGCTTAGCCACGTCTTTAAGACTGAGAGCGGCAAGCGTTTGTGCCGCGAAATATTTTGAGAGTTTCGCAGAAGCGTTGGATCGTTCCGCTATCTCCTCCCTACTTATCGATACCACGAAGAACCGGTATGGCTTCGTCAGGGAATAATCCCGGAATTGGCAGCAGGGGCGGTACCTGTGACCGCTTGCACCCGCAAATGCATTCTTCCTTCCTTCATCGTTATTTTATAGCGAAGTGGGAATCCTTTAGCGCAGTGTATACGGCTTCGGCACAACGCTCGCCGTCTACACCTGCAGAAACAATACCGCCTGCATAACCGGCACCTTCACCACAAGGGAACAATCCTTCCACACGGATATGTTGCAAGGTCTCATGGTCACGCAAGATGCGGACAGGTGAAGACGTTCGTGTCTCAACTGCTATCAACACAGCCTCATTGGTCAGAAAACCATGGCTTCGCTTGCCAAAAATCTTAAAGCCTTCCTGTAGACGTGTAGCAATGAAAGGCGGGAGCCAGAAATGTAATGGACTGCTTACAAGTCCGGGGGCATAACTGCTCTTTGGAAGATCGTAACTGAGCTGATTGTTCACGAAATCAGCCATGCGTTGAGCCGGTGCGGTCTGTTTCATATTGCCTTGTTGCCAGCATATCTTCTCCAGTCCTTCTTGGAAACGCATTACGGACAGAGCGTCTGATCCATCGGTTTTACCAGTTGAGCCATCAGCTACATCCCCAGGCCTGACTTCCACAACCATACCACTGTCGGACCATTGCGTACCACGGTTGCTTGGTGACATTCCATTGACAACAATCTGCTCTGGCCCAGTGGCTGCAGGGATAACGAATCCGCCTGGGCACATACAGAAAGAATACACACCACGACCGTCTACTTGAGCGGCCATAGAGTATTCAGCTGCAGGAAGATATTTACCACGACCATTTT
>CALJCU010000438.1 GCA_938023885.1 uncultured Prevotella sp.
AGTAGCACTTTTTCTTCGCTTAAACGCCCTTTTATCATTAATCTTTCGTACCATTGCAACAAGATTGTTAAATAAACATAAATAGTAAAGACAGCAAGTTAAGCATGATAAAACGTACAATACACGTATTATCAATACGTTATATCATGTAATATGCCTATAATTTAGACATTTAGCATTATTACGTTATTTGCACGTAATAAACTAATTATTTATCTTTGCAACCGAAAATTGATACTAACAAGTTCAATCCAAATAAAACTGAAAATTTATGGAAAGAAAGCTCAAGAGTTCTGGTCTATTGTTGGCGGGCATGCTGATAGCAGGCAGTCCGCTGATGGCACAGACCCACAGTCACAAGAAATCCGAGAAAAAGGACACAGTCGTGGTGAGCACCTCCAACGTCAACGGCAAAGAAGTCAAAGGCCGTAACGTCATGCTTGGTGCCGGCGACTCCTCTACGCCACGTACCTTGAATATCGGTCTGCCCTTCTCCGGTGATATCCTCATCAACGAGAACGACCTGCCTGTTGTCTACACGTTCTGGACACAGATTCCTACGACTTGCTGGCGCTACGACTCGTCACTCGGTGCCATGGGCGTGATGTCCTTCTCTGAGGGCGCTCTGCAGTATGGCAAGGTAGGTTATATTGTAACCTCCTCCGACCGTGAGCCAGGCCGTAAGCTCCGTGGTTATGCCAACGTGAACTTCTCCAGCGAGGGTAATGCCGACTACGACATGAACATCTCCACGCCGCTTGGCAGAGGATGGGGTATTTCGCTCTCTGCCAGTGAGATTTACAACCATGGCTCATTCACCAACCTCCAGTTTGCCAACTGGCAGGACCGCTATGAGGGCTTCAAGGCAGGGATCTACAAAAAATACAAGCGCGGTCAGGTGGGTTTCCTTTATAAATATGCTAAGGCAACCCCTGTCACAGGTTCCTATACCCCGTACCGTTATCTCGGCAACGGCAAGACAGAAGGCTTCAACGGCTTTGATCCGGGCAAGGATTCCTATATCTTAGGCGACGGTATGTTCCCTTACATCGACTTCCACACCGGACAGGAGCGCATGGCCAAAATGGGAGCCGACTCTGTATCATCCAATGTCAGCCACGCCTTCTATCTCTATGGACATCATAAGTTCAACCAGGGATATAACTTCAAGTGGTCAATGATGTACATGCACTCAAAGGCCAGCATCACGATGCAGTATCCTATCAGTATGAACATCTATGACAAGGCCGCTGACACGCCGTTTGGTGGAGCAAAGCTTTACGGGCAAGAATCCATTGTTCCTTACACGGGTTCCGTACAGATGGTCTCCGCACAGTATTATCCTCAGGTGGGTATCAATCAGTTCCTCTCCAAAGGCGAACTGAGCAAGACCTTCGGACTGCACAACATGCGTTTTGGCCTGACTTATATGTATTACAACGCACCCATCCTCATGCAGACAGGTACCTATCTGCAGACCGTAGAGAATCATCCGCGTTTGCTCTCCTTCTATCCTGCTTATGAAGGTGTGACACAGAAGTATTGCCTCGGAGGCACAGGATCCTACGCCCGTTCTTATACAAGTAAGACAGCTCTCTACGTCGGCGATGACTTCCGTCTGAGCCGAATCATCAGCGGAGGCTTGGGCGCACGCATCGAACTACAGACTGGCAAGAACCACACCTTCCCTTATCCGAACATGAACTACAGCAACTTTGCAAAGATCAAGGCTGCTCACCCTGAAGCTCAGTCGGAATTCGTGTATAAGACCAATGGCAAGCTCAACTATGTGCTCACGGGTAACATCCTCGCACAGCTTACCAAACCTTTCGGTCTCATGGCAGAGGCTACCTACAACCGTTACTACTCCCCTTACAACGACTATGCAGAAAAGAACGACTTCGGTGCACCGAAGGATGCCGGCTATCCACTGCGTAACAAGGTCTTCAGTCATTTCGAAAGCGTGATGTACGCCGGTGGCGGTATCTACTTCAACCTCGGG
>CALJCU010000439.1 GCA_938023885.1 uncultured Prevotella sp.
CCGCCCGCCGATGCGCACCATGGGTGAAACCCGTCTGTGGTACAGTTTGTTGTTGCCGCTTGCAGGTGTCTTCGTCTATGTACGCTGGAAATACAAATGGATATTGTCGTTCACATCCATCCTTGCGACAGTTTTCGTCTTCATCAACATCCTCAGGCCTGAGATACACAGCAAGAACCTCATGCCGGCCTTGCAAAGTCCCTGGTTTGCACCACATGTCATCGTCTACATGCTTGCCTATGCCATGATGGGAGCAGCCTTTGTCGTTGCTGTCTATCTGTTGTTCATAAAAAAGAAGCAAGGAAGCAACGGCATCGACAATAACAACGAGATGCTGATGATTGACAATATGGTAATCGTCAGTTATGCTTTTCTCACTCTCGGCATGCTCATGGGAGCCCTATGGGCTAAGACAGCATGGGGACATTACTGGAGTTGGGATCCCAAGGAGACATGGGCTGCCATCACCTGGTTCTCCTATCTCGCCTACATCCATTACCGCCTGTCGAAGACAGCACAGAGACGTACGGCTCTCTGGATGGTCATCGCCACGTTCTGTCTGCTGCAGATGTGTTGGTGGGGTGTCAATTATCTGCCCTCTGCACAAGGAGCAAGCGTACATACCTATAGCATGCAGTGAACAAGCACTACATCCTATGGAAGAAGTGAAGATCTCTTCCTTGGTCAGTTCCGCACTTGTATGGTGCTCACAGACACGGGCGTGACGGAGATAAGGTCGAGATGTATATAGCGACTGGCGGCGTGAAAGATCTGCCTTGAAATTGTCTATTTCCAGCATGGAGGAGCCCGCATAGGCTACGTTCAGGTCGGGATAGCTGTCGTAGATATTTTTCAGCACGACAGCCCAATCGGGATGAGTGATCTTTCTGCACCTCGTGATCCACGTATGCCTATCAGCCTTGATTTCCAGTTAATCCTGTCATGCAGGAATCGCATGAACCGCATATCAGTCATGAATACTGCCAAAAGCGTTAAACCACAATCGTAACTCGATCCAAGCGTAATCGCAACTCGATCCAACCATAATTGTAATGCGATGTAACCCTAGTCGCACTACGAGGGAATTTTTAACACCACTCTTTGCGCTGCAACGGAAAAACGTTTGGTATTTTGAGGTAAAATCCTTAACTTTGCATCATATAAAACTCAAATTATGCACAGGTCATTTCTCATTATCATACTTCTGTCTCTGCTTTTCGTGTCGCCCTCCCGCGCCGTGCTCAAGGAGCGCAATATCGGAGGAACGCTCAAGATGCTCCGTATCGAACTAACCCATTATCACAACAAGCTTGAAAAACAGTCGGGAGCTGAGAAAGAGCGTCAGCAGCAGGTAATGATCAACCTTATCAACAACATGCAGCGCAGTCAGCAGAACGCTATCATGCTCTATTCGCAGAAGAGCGGCAACGTATTTGACCTCACCTATGCCTGCCATGAGGCTACAGAGCAGTATCGTGACTTCCGCCAGACAGTAGGGCCGTTCCGCGAATATGTCAATGAGGCAAACACAGAAATTGCTCGTTACGACAGTCTGATAACAGACCTCAGTTCGATGTACACGGAAACGCTGACGCCACAGGAGAAGATTGACCGCGACGTATGTCTGACCTTGGCCGTAAGCATCCGGCGTACGCTCAACTATAATAAACAGCAAAACCAGCAATACATTGATATCTACCGTCGTACGGACACACGTCTTCGCGGGCTTAACGACTATGCTAACCACCGTTATGCCGAGATACAAGCCAGCATCTTCTCCAACGACGGAACAAACTTCTTCACAATTCTGCATAACCTGCGACAGCAGGTCAAACAGACCTCAGAGAACGTGGCAGAGAAATACAAGCCCGTCAAGCAGTACGACTCCGACTGGGACAGCCGCATCATCCTTGTACTCTTAGCCACCATCATCTTCTACGGCATCATCGCAGCGGCTGTCTCATATATCATCATTGGCTTCATCGTAACGAGGCTCATGAAGAAGAACAAAGCCGACTTCATCCTCCACTGGCTCTTCGGTTCGGAAAGTGGAGAGAAGGCTAAGGAGGACTTCAAGGCAAAGCGTTTCTGTATCATCCTTGCCGCTACAGTGACTACCTTTGCAGCCGTGCTCGGTATTATCAAAGCGACCATTGAACAGAACTTCCTTACAATGGCTTCCGGACTGCTTGTGGAATATGCATGGCTGATGGCCGTCATCCTCCTGTCATTGCTTATCAGGCTCAATGATACACAGATCCGCCATGGATTCCGCATCTATTCTCCTATTATGGCGATGTGCTTCATCGTCATCTTTTTCCGTATCATCCTTATTCCCAATGATCTGACGAACCTTGTCATGCCACCCATTCTGCTTGCAGCTACAGTGTGGCAATGGCTCACGCTCCGGCATAACGCCAAGGCACTGCCTGCCTCTGACTCTTTCTATGCCTGGGTGTCGTTCTTCGTCTTCATAGCCAGTGATATCGCATCAATGAGCGGCTACACACTCTTCTCTGTCGAGATGCTCATCTGGTGGACGATGCAGCTCACATGTATCCTGACCATCACGTGTGTCTCTGACCTGCTCCGGCAATACGGCCGCAATCCCAAGCGTAAGTATTTTGACGACGACACGCCCGTGAGCCGCACATGGCTCTTCCGGCTCATCTATACCGCTGTCCTGCCTATCCTGGGCACTCTGTCGATTCTTATCAGTATCTACTGGGCTGCTGACGTGTTCAACCTCAGTGACACCTCACTCCAACTTTTCAATCGTCCTCTCATCCACACGACGAAGATCACATTCAGTATCACGCAAGCCGTCCAGGCTGCCGTACTCTTCTTCATTGCCAAATATGTCAACCATGTATCGCTCCATACGCTCCACTATCAGCTCATGCTGCGTGAGGAGCGGAAAGCCAAGGCGGAGAACAGAAAAATGGTGGCACAAAACGTGGAAAGCCGTACGGCAATCTGGCGTAACCTCATTCAGGTCGTCATCTGGGGCACATGGCTGCTTGTCACGCTTACGATCTTCCACATCGACAACTCGTGGATTGTGGCTATCTCGGCAGGTCTCTCTACCGGTATCGGTTTCGCTATGAAGGACATTCTTGAGAATCTCTACTATGGCATCTCACTCATGGCCGGACGTATCAAGGTCGGAGACTACATTTCCATCGATGGTACCAAAGGCACGGTAAGCAATATCAGTTATACTTCCACGACTCTGGAGGCCATCGACGGATCTGTCATCGCCTTCCAGAACTCGCAACTCTTCTCAAAGAACTACAAAAACCTCACGCGTAACCATGGCAACGTGCTCTCCATCATTCCTGTAGGCGTGGCTTATGGCTCGAAGGTACCAGAAGTGAAAAAGACAATCGACGAAGCCGTAGCTAAACTCAATAGGACGGGCTACATCAAGTATCTCAAAACGGTCTTCACGGGCTTCGGCGACAACTCCATCGACTTCAAGATTCTCGTGTGGGTTGACTCCCGTAAGCAGATCTACGCTGAGGGTGACATCATGGAGGCCGTCTACAATGCACTCAACGACAAAGAGATTGAGATTCCTTATCCGCAGCGCGACATCCACATCGTCTCCGATACCGCGCACATGGTTCACCCTAATGCGCCCAAGGTGCAGCACGCTGATTCGGAGGAGGAAGCAGAAAAGATAATCAGAGGAAATTAACCGCCAAGGCCGTAAGGCCCCTCCGTGAACTCCGTAACTGAACATGCTCTACAGCTCAAAACACTTTGCGGCTCTGCGTGAAGAAAACAAGTCTAGAATATGTCATCAAACAAAATAAAACTCATTGCCGGACCGTGTGTCATTGAATCGGCTGAACTCCTGGATAGCGTTGCTCAGGAACTCGTCCGCATCAACCGCAAGCTCGGCACCGACATCATCTTCAAGGCCAGTTTCGACAAAGCTAACCGCACGAGTCTCCACTCGTTTCGTGGTCCCGGCATCGACAAAGGCCTGCAGATGCTCGCTGACGTGAAGGCAAAATATGGCTTGCGTCTCACTACCGACATCCATGAGGCCTGGCAGGCTGCACCCGCTGGTGAGGTCGTGGATATACTTCAAATACCTGCTTTTCTCTGCCGTCAGACGGATTTACTCGTAGCAGCTGCTAAGACGGGTAAGATAGTCAATATCAAGAAAGCTCAGTTTCTCTCAGGCAAAGACATGCGCTATCCCTTTGAGAAAGCCATGGACTGCGGGGCTCACGAGGTGTGGCTCACGGAGCGCGGCAACTGCTTCGGCTACAACAACCTCGTTGTTGACTTCCGCAATATTCCTGACATGAAAGAGATAACACCAACTGTCATCATGGACTGTACCCACAGCGTGCAGCGCCCCTCAGCAGGAGAAGGCAAGACCGTGGGAGACCGCCGCTTCGTGCCGTCTATGGCACTTGCTGCGAAGGCTTTCGGTGCCACAGGGTACTTCTTTGAGGTCCACCCCGATCCCGACAAAGGCCTGTCCGATGCCGCCAACATGCTGGAGCTCAACAAACTTGAGCCACTTATCAGGCAGCTTATCGACTAAGATTCAATATTCTTCACTTTTTCATTCTTAAAATAATGTCAACCAATAATACTCCTGAGGAAAGATTGAAACACTCTAATAGATATGGTGAGCAGTGTCTTCGTGATGAAGCCCAGGCCATCCTTGACATCATACCACAGCTTGACGGGAATTTTGAGAAAGCAGTGTCACTGATGTACCACTGCCACGGCAAGGTCATTGTCACAGGCGTAGGGAAAAGTGGCAACATCGGCGCAAAGATTGCTGCGACACTCGCTTCCACCGGTACCCCCGCCTTCTTTATCAACCCGCTCGACGCCTATCACGGTGACCTCGGTGCCATGACCTCAGAGGATGTCGTACTCGCGATCAGTAACTCGGGACAGACGGATGAGCTTCTGCGTTTTATCCCTATCCTACTCCATATGCACGTTTCCATCATCGGCATGAGCAGCAACCCGGAGTCGTTACTTGCCAAATACTCCACTGTTCACGTAAAGGTCTTTGTAAACCACGAGGCCTGCCCGCTGAACCTCGCTCCGACCAGTTCCACCACAGCTGCTTTAGCTATGGGCGATGCCTTAGCCGTAGCCCTTATGCAGGTAAGAGACTTTAAGCCGCGTGACTTCGCACAGTTCCACCCGGGAGGTGAGCTCGGTAAGCGACTCCTCACCACAGCGGAAGATATCATGCGCACCGATAATCTGCCTGTCATCTCGCAGGAGATGCATCTCGGTAAGGCGATCATCGAGGTATCGAGTGGGAAACTTGGTCTCGGTGTGGCTCTCAATGACGACAAGACCATTGCAGGAATCATCACCGACGGCGATATCCGCCGCACCATGGAGCGTTGGCAGGCTGAGTTCTTCGACCATACCGTTGCTGATATCATGACACGCGAGCCAAAGACGGTTCTTCCTGCAACGAAAGTTTCTGAGATTCAGCGCATCATGCACAAATATAAAATCCATTCCGTGCTCGTCTGTGATAAGGACCGGCACCTTCTGGGTATCGTCGACAGCTACGCAGCATCGATGCTGTAGTTCGTAGACGACACAGCATCCACAGCAGTGACGAAAAGCATAAAATATACTCCATGAAACTTATCAACAGGATAATATTCGCTCTTTTCTTCTTTCTCCCTACCCTGTCACTGGCTCAAACCAGTGACTCCCTCATCGTGCACCACCTTGAGAAATGTGGTGTCACGTTCTCACACGACAACAGCGTGACACTGCTGATGACCGGGCAGGAAAAGTTTGATGACCTCTTCAAAGCCATCAGCGAAGCCCGTTCCTCGATCCACATGGAATACTTCAACTTCCGCAACGACTCCATCAACCGCGAACTCGTCACACGGCTCGCCAAGAAAGCTAAAGAGGGTGTGGAGGTACGACTGCTCTTCGATGGCTTCGGAAACATCTCCAATAACAGTCCGATGCGTAAGCAGGATCTCAAGCGCATCCGTGAGGCCGGCATTGAGATCTATGAGTTCAACCCCGTGAAGTTTCCATGGATAGATGATATCTGGAGTCGTGACCACCGTAAGATCGTCGTCATCGATGGCCAGCTCGCTTACACCGGTGGCATGAATGTGGCCGATTATTACATCAAAGGTACGGAGAAAGTAGGCTCGTGGCATGACATGCACTGCCGCATCCAAGGCACAGAGGTGAGCACGCTCCAGCGTATTTTCCTGAAGATGTGGAACAAAGTGACGAAGCAGCATATCAGTGGTGCCAAATATTTCCCGGCTGTGGGCACTGACAACTATTTCACAGGCCTGAAGCCGGATGTCTGCAGCAGTGCAGGACATAAGATGGTAGGCATCATCAACCGTGAGCCCCACACATCAAATAAGATTATCCGTGAGTTTTACACCAACGCCATCCGTTATGCAAAAGACAGCATCAAGATTATCAATCCCTATTTCACGCTGAACCACAAGATAAAGAAAGCGCTGAAAGACGCGGCAAAGCGTGGCGTGAAGGTTGAGATCATGTTGTCCATCAAGAGCGACATTCCCTTGACCCCGGATTGTGGCTTTTACAATGCGAATAAACTGATGAGGCATGGTTGCACCGTCTGGCTATACAAGCCGGGCTTCCATCATACAAAGATTATCATGGTCGACGGAAGGTTCTGCACCGTAGGATCGGCTAACCTCAACTCACGCAGTCTCTCGTGGGACTATGAGGAGAACGCTGTCATCATTGATCCCTGCACGACGGATGAGCTTTCCCATCTCTTTGACAGCGAAAAGAAAGATTGTTTCAAGCTCACTCCCCAGACCTGGAGCAAATGGCGCACATGCGGCGACAAGTTCCGCGGATGGTTCGCACATCTGCTGTCCCCGTTTCTCTGATCATCAGCCCCTGAAAATTACATTATAATATTTTTTATAACATTTAGTGTATTTAGGGCATCACCATAGGGGCGGGTCCTCACGGACAATACCGGATACTACAACTTTACGCTTCTGATATCCACGAGGTTGTTGACAATAGCATAAATCGTCAGGCCGGCAGCCGAATGGATCTGAAGCTTCTTGGCGATGTTACGGCGATGCGTAATGACGGTGTTGATAGAGATAAAGAGGTGGTCGGCAATTTCCTTGTTCGTCATACCCTGTACAAGCGCCACAATGACATCTTTCTCACGGTCACTGAGTGCATCGCCGGAAGTGGGTGCCTTACTGATGATGTTGCTAATCTTCACACTCACATCTTTCTGTCTCGACTTCCGTTCGAGTTCCCTCACAGCGGGGATGAAGATTTGCTCCTCCACAGCAGCATGCTGCAAGAGCCATTCTTCACAGTTGTAGATATCATAGAGCGTAGCGGTAAGCTGATTGTTATGGAGGCCGTCAGAAGGCAGATATTTGATGATGATGTTCTTCAACTCCGACAGTTTGCGGTCAGTTGAAGAATGGTGCTTCGAATAGGTCTGCACATCGTAGTCCTCGGGATGTTCTCCTCGTTCCAATGCCTCGACGTAAGGGAACACTGTCTTTTCCTCATATTGCATGTGCTTATGAATGGTGTGCTGGTATTCATCAAAGAGTTTTAATATCAGCCTTGCCAAGTTATCGTTCTTGTCGAGTCCTTCCTCCAACTCACGGCGAATACTCGGCAGCAGGAATCCCAGAAAGTATTCGTGGCTCTCTTTCAGATAATGCATCAGCGTGGAGATGGAGACCTTGTTCGGCTCATCAAACGAGCGACTGCCATTCACCGTAAAATTGACCACAGCAAGGAAGGTATAGGTATCCACATCCTCATAGTCGCACACCTCCTCAACAGTCTTGTCCCCAAAACCGAGATGAATGCCGAAAGCTCCTAAGCTTTGCAGTACCGCATAATTATCACTGATTACATTGATAAGCTTATCATCAGGCTCATACGTTTTCTGATTCTTCATCGTCTTTGTATAATTACAAGCGCAAAATAACCAAAAAAAGACGATAAAATCATCATTTATTCAATGATTCTACATCTTTATTCAACAAAATACCTACAAATGGGGATGCCGGAAGTCTACAGATGCCATCGATATCCCCTCCTTGCACGCTGTGGAATCGTGGAGGAACCAAAACTTCCGATGCCTCCACCTCCTGCGGCTCCACGGTACTGTGCCCAACGGTCACGGATACGCGTCACGTAGTCCACTGTCTCAGCTCCGCGCATATAGCCTGAGCGCACAACAGGGTCGGTGTAATATTGTGGTTGCGAGAGACGAAGAATAAACTGAGACACATCGCCCCACCGATGCGGGTCACGACCGTACTTGCGTGCCAAGGCCATGGCATCGCGCACGTGATTGGCACCACCATTGTAACTTGCCAACTGGTACCACACGCGTTCTGATCCCGGCACATCGGAGAAATGCCCGCCAAG
>CALJCU010000440.1 GCA_938023885.1 uncultured Prevotella sp.
TGATTAAACTCCAATGCGTTAGCATATTGCCTCCAAGGACGTAGTTGCTTTTTCGGGTCGCTGCCCAAAACGTAGTCCGCGTATGCCACAACAGCATTCCAATCGCCTTTCATCAGATAGAAGCGAGAGGCAAAAGCGTATGCTGCTTTCTTGTTGAAATGGAACTTGGGCTGTTTGTAATACGTGTCAGAAACTAAGGAAATACCCAGTTTCAAGTCCTTTTCTATCTTGTCGTAAACCTCATTTACCGTACCTCGTTGATAATCGACCAGGGCATGTTTCTCTGGTTTTGTGATGTAAGGAATGCCGGGATCGGTTGCTTTTCCGCCGTAAGGTTCAGACCAAATATTGACCAACATGAAATGCAGATAGGCTCTTAGCAGGAAAGCCTCGCCATATAATGCCTTTACTCGGTCGCTCTTAGAATAACGGGTCAGTAATTCGAGGGCCTTGTTTGCCTGTGCAATGCCTTTATAGCAACTATTCCAATAGTTTAGAGGAGTGTCAAGGTCTTCTTGATCGTAGTCTTCCCAATAAAACATCGATTCGTTTAACTGCGAATGCACTCCATTTACACGCTCTTCTACATTATCGGTGCGTGGCTCTAAGAAGGGAATATAACTAGCTTCGGGATAAGCTCCTGTAAGTAAATCAGCTATTTTCTCTTCTGAATTAATGTCAACATCTAAATCCGAATCAGGACTTTTGTCTAGAAAATCGTTGCAACTAGCAAAGAAGCAGAGTGCAAAGAAGAGCAACAATGATATATATTTTTTCATATTTCGTCGTAATTAGAAACCAATGTTCAACGTTAATGTATATTGCTTTGGCGTAGGAAGTGATACACCACCAGACTTATAGTATTCTGGGTCTTGTCCTTTTAGTTTCTTATCAGAATAAATAAGGAAAGGATTGGTTACATTTAAACGCAAGCTTACTGAGCGAAGTTTTAACTTCTCTAAGAATGTGTTAGGCACATTATATTCTAATGAAATATTCTTCATTCGCACAAAGCTACCATCTGCCACCATATTTTGTGAGTAGTTATAGGTGTTATAGGTTCGTTCAATATTCTCTTTTCTTTTCCGCAACCCTCCGGTAATCTCCCTGTCCAGAACAAGCTCCTTAATATTGAGGTCTACGCGCTTGACCTGAAACGAAGTCATACTCTCAACGCTTCGCTTGACATCTCGCTGCAGATTGATGCAAGACCGCATGCAGTCAACTGTCTTGCGTATCTTGAGATCGAGCACAATAACGAAGCTTCCTGTCCTGCTATTGTTATAATAATTGGTCACCTTGATATTGCGCCCGTACTGCCGGGAAACAATTCGGATGATATCCCTGACCACATTCTCATTAATCGTATAATTTCCGTTGAAGCTGTACTGCGGCATCACGACAGTTTTCTCGTAACCGTCGGTCTCATCGTTGCTGAGCGTCAGGTTCCTGATAAATCTCTGAGGATTCATGAAATATCCTGCAAAATCGCGCTTCAAGTCTCCCATCGGTGCCGGAATCACGTGTTCCCCGTGATTATTCCGGCGGTCAGAGGCTATCCTCCTCTCACCGGCACTGGTAAAATCTTCTATATACAGCCTCTTGACAGCTCTGGGGAGCTCCAGCGTATCTGTAATGATATCTACCATGCGGTCGGAGGTGCCCAAAACGAGTATCCTCTTAATCTTTAGAGCTTTAATCTTCTTCTGCACGTCATGTCTCTGATCTTCATAGTTAAAGAGTGCTGTACGCATCGCCTTGGCTCTGGATTCACATTTCTTGGCAGAACTGCCGGCTACTATTTTATTTCTGTATATCAAAAGGCCATCATCAATGATGGCTGGTACACCGTTTTCCTTGGCAACTCTGATAGCTTGATAGCTCTTTCCTGTTCCACTTTTTCCTGTAAATGAATAAACCTTCATACCTTATAAGACCGTTGAAAACTTTATAAAAAGTTAACTTTATCAAACCTATTGTATCATGTTACAATGCAAACGTAGAAAGACAAATGACGTTTTAGACATAGGAGGATTTATTATGGCTTATAAGATTAGCGAAGATTGCATCAGCTGCGGTGCATGTGCAGATGGTTGCCCGGTAGAGGCTATTTCAGAGGGCA
>CALJCU010000441.1 GCA_938023885.1 uncultured Prevotella sp.
GTCTCTTTAATGACTCCTTTCTTGAATATCAAGACGGCTGTGTACTATTTCATTGGAGTGGGAATAAGGCAGTACTGTAAAGATTTCTCACGAATATATGTCAGGAGTCTGTGGCCGATCATTCCTTTCGGATTGCTGATTGCAAACACGGGTTTTCATGATTGGGGAACCATCCCGGTTCTGATATGTGTATTCTCCTTCTTATCTTTCTCCTCTTACTTCCTCTCTCTGATTAAGGGACGGGCTAAGGTTGCAATGGAGTATGTAGGTCGGAACACCTTTCCGATATATATTTTCCATCCGGTATTTACGATGTTGGCAAAATTCATCTTGCCGGTCTTCAAGTTCGATCCTTCGGGAGCATTGCATTCATTAGTCACTGTATTGGCAGGTATCGTTGGCAGTATCTATATTGCCAAACTCCTCGATTGGTCTCACCTCTCCTTCCTTTTTGGGCGGGGCAGGATATTAAGATAGGGAAGGCAGGAAAGCCTTTCGTGTGAGTCTGCCTCCTGCCTGCAATATGGGGACGGGCGGATCTCATGGATGCTGCCTGCTTGTGTGATGGGATTAATTAGCCGGCTTGATGCCTCCGCCTTTCCTTACTGTGAGCACCCGGGCTTTGAGGGTGTGGTTGGCGTGATCGAAGAAGATGGAAGGGTCGATGGTGTGACCGCAGAAGCGGATTTCGAAATGAAGATGAGGACAGGTGGCACGTCCTGTCTGTCCTGTCAGACCGATGACTTCACCTGCCTTCACTTTCTGACCTGTCTTCACAAAGTTCTTTGACTGGTGGCTGTAACAGGTAGAGAAACCGAAGGCGTGCCGGATGACGATGTAGTTGCCATAGCCGAAGTAGGGACCTGACTGCGTGACGACACCGTCGAATGCCGCCAATATTCCATCGTTCGCTTTGGTCTTGATGTCCACACCTGAATGTCTGTGACTGCCCCGGCTGCCGTAAGGACTGATGACGTGAGCCCCGGGGAGCGGGTAAGACCAGTGCTGCTTTTCTATCTTTTCCAGGTCTAACTTTAGTGGGGACCCCTTGTCGAAGTCGGACTTGTCGGTGGTCTCCGGATCGAGTGAGATGCTCTGTCCTTTCTCTGCATTGACAACGGAGACGTTGATGCGGTTGCCGTTTTTGCGGAATTGCAGTACTTGCCTGCGAAGGCGGTGGCTGCGAGGGTCAATGACTGTCTCGGGATTGATCCATCCGCCGTTCGCCATGATAGCAAAGAGACAGAACACATGACCGTTGCTGCTTCCGGCGATGGCGATGGTCTGTCCTGCCTTGACGCGTTGCCCCACGTCTACAAGGTTCTGCGCATTGTTGGAGTAGACGGTCTCCAGACCGTTGTCGTGGCGGATGACAATGGTGTTGCCGTATTGTGGTGTCCGTCTTGACAGACGTACTGTCCCACTGAATATGGCTTTCACGGCATCGCCTTTTGTGGTGGTTATCTCCAGTGCCTGACCGTTCCTTACTTCCGCTTTACCTATTGGCAGTGGGAAGGAATATTCTTCGTCCTTGAGGATGCGGAAGTCGATGTTGAAGGTATTGCTGTGTGAGAAAATCCCGGGAGTGGGCACACTGATGGATGACTGCTCAGTGGGCGTGAATGACGTTCGTTGGGCATAGACCGGTGCAGCTGTTGCCAGCGCCAGCAATAATAGAGGAAGTATTGCAGCTGATATTCTATTCATATATGTTTTCTTGGTCTTGGCAGTGTTGTGGCCTGTTGTCTTCGGCAATGCTATGCACAGCCATGTTACTCCGGAGGTGAAATCACCTCTCCCCCGCGGGAAAGGAAGCGGACAGGTCTCCTACCTCAAAGAGGGGGCAGTGGAAAGAATCTCTATTCCCGTGAATATTCTTCCCGACCTGATGCCCAACCGTCGTGCGGAGAAGTAATCGCCGCATTGTGCATAAGTACAGATTCCGCTGTCAGTGATGTGGGCTGTGGACACGCCCATGCTTTCAAGTTGCAGTCGGTTACACAAAGGCAAATTGATGTGCCATTTCTCTTTTTTGGGGGCTTGCTTGCAGGGGAATCGGTATGCGATGCGGCTCATGTCGAAACCGTTATAGGCAAAAGCATCATAGACCTCTTGCCCCACCTCGAAGTTCCTGAGAGATATTCCCGGCCCGATGACAGCGATGGTGTCTTCCGGGAGAATTCCGTAGCACTTCTGCATCTTGCGGAACGTCTCTTTGACGATGCGGTTCACGGTGCCCCGCCATCCGGCATGGACGGCTGCTGCGGCATGGTGCCGCGGGTCGTATAACAGTACCGGAATACAGTCGGCGGTGGAGACGCCGATACAGATATTAGGCCGGTCGGTCATCAGTGCATCCTTGCCTTCAAGGAACTGCTGACGCTCTTCGGGAGAAGTGTGAAGCAGGTCTTCGGTAACCTCAAGGCAGTCGATGCCGTGGACTTGATGAGGCAGAAGCAAATGGCTGTCCTCAATGTTCAAGGCTTGGCACAATGCTTTGCGGTTAGCAGAAATGGATGCTGGAGTGTCGCCGCAATAAGGGTTGATATTCAGTTCACCGTAGTTGCCTTTGCCTGCTCCACCATGTCGCGTGGTGGAGAAAGCAATGACATCTTCGGATAGACTATAATAATGTAACTTGGGGTCACTCATCATTAATTAACCCATTAATTAGCTCATTAATTGTCATTGTCATCGAAGTCTTCGTCGAGGTCTTCTGCGTCGACTACTTCGATATCATCCTCATCGGCATCCTCATCGTGCATTTCCTGCTGGAAGGTGCCCATGTCTTTGTCGCGATGGACGAGCATATCCTCAGCCGTGATCTCAGCGAGTTTGTTGCTCTCGCTGTTCAGCTCGTGCCACAGCACATCTTTCAGTTCGTCAAGGCCATAGCCTGTCACAGCAGAGATGAAGACAACGGGGAGGTCGTCGGGGAGCTCCTCTTTCAACATAGAGATGAGCTCATCATCGAGTAAGTCACATTTCGTCACAGCGAGCACACGGTGCTTCTCGAGCATGTCGGGGTTGAACTTCTTCAGTTCGTCCGACAGGACCTCATAGTCGTGCTTGATGTCGTTGCTCTCGCCTGGTACCATAAAGAGCAGGAGCGAGTTGCGCTCGATATGGCGGAGGAAACGCAGGCCGAGGCCTTTGCCCTCACTGGCTCCCTCGATGATGCCGGGGATGTCAGCCATGACAAACGATTTGCCGTCACGGTAGCCCACGATGCCAAGTGACGGCTCGAGTGTCGTGAACGGATAGTTGGCTATCTTCGGCCTGGCGCTCGAGAGGGCTGAGAGCAGTGTCGACTTACCCGCATTGGGGAAGCCCACAAGACCAACATCGGCCAGGAGCTTGAGCTCAAGGATAACGGCCATCTCCTGTGCCGGTTCACCGGGTTGTGCGAAGCGAGGCGTCTGGCGCGTGGCAGTGCGGAACTGGAAGTTGCCCAATCCACCGCGACCACCTTGCAGCAGTACCTCCTCCTGACCGTCGCAGGTGATGTCGCAGATGTACTTGCCTGTCTCAGCATTGTAGACCACGGTACCGCATGGCACGTCGATATACGCGTCCTTGCCGTCGGTGCCATGACATTTGTCAGCACCGCCATTGCCACCGTGCTCTGCGAAGACATGCTTCTGATATTTCAGGTGCAGCAGGGTCCAATAGTTATGGTTGCCGCGCAGGATAATGCTTCCTCCGTGGCCACCGTCACCGCCGTCCGGTCCGCCGTTAGGCTGGTATTTCACGTGTCTGAGGTGCGCTGACCCTCTGCCGCCTTTTCCGGAGCGGCAGACAATGCGCACGTAGTCTACAAAGTTGGATTCCATATTTACAGAGCGTCAATGACGGCACAGATGTCGCCGAAAATTCTATCGAGCTCTCCGAGGCCTTTGATGTGATGATGAATACCCTCTTTCTCATACCAGTCGATGAGGGGAGCCGTCTGGTTGTGGTATACGGTGAGACGCTTCTTGATCGTCTCTTCGTTGTCATCGGAACGTCCGCTCTCCTTGCCGCGGAGAATCAGACGCTTCGTAAGCTCGTCCTTGGGCACGTCGAGTTCGATCATGGCTGCGACCTTGTGACCACGCTTGGCGAGCATCTTTTTCAGAGCCTCTGCCTGTGGGATGGTGCGGGGAAAACCGTCGAAGATGACACCCTCGTGGTCCTTGCCGAAGCTGTCGTAGACATCAGCGAGGATGCTTACCATAAGGTCATCGGGAATGAGCTGGCCATTGTCGATATAGCCTTTGGCGGTCTCGCCCAGTTCTGTGCCACGCTTGATCTGGTCGCGCAGCACGTCTCCTGTGGAGATGTGGCCGAAACCGTATTTCTGAATCATTTTCTCACTCTGTGTGCCTTTGCCTGAACCGGGAGCACCGAAAATCACGATGTTTTTCATTTATTTGTCTATTTATTATGTTGAGCGTTGAGGGTTATTCAACGATTGTATAAATGTCTCTAAGATTGCGTCCTTGTTGGTCGTAGTCGAGGCCGTAGCCGACAATGAAGCCGTTAGGGATCTCCATGGCGGGATACTCGATGTTGAGGTCTACCTCAAGTTTGTCCGGCTTGACGAGCAGTGTACAGATATGCAGCGATTCGGGATGCCGCGTGTTGAGACTATCAAGCATGTGCTTCATGGTGTGACCCGTGTCGACGATGTCTTCCACGATGACTACTGTACGGCCAGCGAGGTCTTCGTTGATGCCAACGACCTCTTTCACTTTGCCGGTCGAAGTGGTGCCCTGATAAGATGCGAGCTTGACAAATGAGATCTCGCAAGGAATGGTGATATATCGCATCAAGTCGGCGGCGAAGATGAACGAACCGTTGAGAACAGCTAAGAACAGCGGGTTTTTGCCGGCCATGTCTCTGTTCAGTTTCTCTGCCACGGCTTTCACGCGGCGCTGGATTTCTTCTTCGGGAATAAACGTCTTGAACGTCTTGTCCTTGACTTTAATGATACTCATGATGCGATACTTTTGTTGCTTTTATGCAGTATTCCAATTAATAATGCAAAATTACGAAAAATAGCTGATATTTTTCCTTTATTCTCCATTCTTTTGAGTACTTTTGCAGTGATATGAAGATTTTCACTGCTGCTCAGATACATGAGCTTGATCAATATACGATAGAGCACGAGCCCGTGAGGAGTATTGACCTCATGGAGCGTGCTGCGAAGGTCCTCGCTGCCGCTATCATGGAGGAGTGGAGTGACCAGACGCCGATG
>CALJCU010000442.1 GCA_938023885.1 uncultured Prevotella sp.
GGTTCTTATAGGTAGTCTTTTCCGGTGGAGTCGGTACATCATTGTTGAAAGGAGAGGTACAGGAGAGTAACAGAAGGCTAAATCCTGTAAGTAATAATAGAATTCTTTTCATAATCATTATGGTTGAATAAATGTTTACAAGTTGATCTTGGCTCTCAAAGAGAGGTCGGCTGACGATGTTCCCACAAGTATTTCGTATTCTCCCGGGACGACAATGAAACGATGAGAATCGGTGTCATAGTGTGAAAAGGCGCTTTCATCGAGTTCTATCGTTACTTGTTTGCTTTCTCCCCGCTGCAGTTTCACCTTTTCATAGCCTTTCAGTTCCTTGTAAGGGACCGGTTCCCGGCTCTGCGCGCAATGTACGTAAAGCTGGCAGACCTCATCGGCTGCTCTGTTCCCGACATTCTTCACCGTAAAGGTCACAGCTACTTTGCTGTTGTCTTTCTTCTCAACGTGCAGCCCGTTATAGGCAAAGGCAGAGTAGCTTAATCCATAACCAAACGGGAAGAGAGGCCTCTTGCCGGTTCTGTCGTAGCCCCGATAACCCAGGAACAGGCCTTCGGAGTAGAGTACACGCTTGTGGACGACATCCCTGTTATCGTAGTAACTGTTGTAGACAGGGTTGTCTTCCCACTTCTCTTCGATGCTGATAGGGAGCTTTCCACTGGGCGACACCTTGCCTGTCAGGATTTCTGCAATGGCCTGTCCGCCCTCTTGTCCGGGATACCAGGCCATCAATGCAGCCTTGGTCTTGTCTATCCATGGCTTGAAACGGATACCGCCGCCGCTGTTTACAACGACGATAGTCTTCTTACAGTTGGCCGTTGCCATGTTGATAAGGTATTGCTGCCATGTGCTTAGTTCGAAAGGACGGTCGAAATCTTCGCCTTCAGAGTCGCTGTTGAAGCCTACACACACGACGGCATTGTCTGCTTTTGACAGTTTTTCTTTCATCAGTTCTGCGTTCAGCTTTGCCATATCCAGATGGACAGAAGCTCCTTGATCCCACTCGAAGTATTCTGCACAGAGGTGATAGGTTTTTCCTTTTTCCAGCTTTACACAGGCTTCTTTTGAGGTAACGCCGTGTGTCCGCCAGTCGGCCAGCACCTCTTTGTCGTCAATCTTGAAGCGGTAGCCATCGTCGCCATTCATGGAAATTCTGATGATTTCATCTGTCTTGGGCTGATAAGTGGCCGTCCAGCGTGCAGAGAAATGGTCCTTTGGCATGCCTTCGCCGGGGCTGTCGTTGCCCCAGTCGTGGCTGATGCCCTTTTCGTTGCGGCTTATTACCGCTGCTCCGGCAAGGTCCCTGTTATCATAATAGGTGGCTTTGAAGGTAAGAACAAGCGGCATGGTGTATTGACTTTCTGACAGAAGCGAAGCCTGCCTGCCCTTAAGGGCTTGTAATCCTTTCCATACAGAGGTGCTGGAGTAAGGCTCTACGGATCCGCTTCCGCCCCCTTTGGGAAGGTTGTCGGCGTTGGGTCCAAAGACCACTGCCGAGCCCTTTAGTGGCAGCACGCCCTCCTCGTTCTTCAACAGCACGATTCCTTCGCGGGCATCGTCCAGTGCTGTGGCCTTTGACGAGGCGATATCCTTTCCGGTCGGAACAGCTGTACGGGGTGCATCGAGGAGCCCGAATGATGAAAGGGTCTGCAGGATGTGTTCCACCTGTTGGTCAATCATGCTCTCTTTGATGATTCCGTTCTTCAAGGCCGGCAGGAGTTCTTTCGCATTCATGAACTTCCCGCTGGGCATTTCGAGGTCGAGACCGCCGAGAACGGCCATTGGTCCGGAATAAACCGACACCCAGTCGGACATCAGGATACCCTTGAAGCCCCACTGATTGCGCAACACTTCGCGGTTGAGCCATGCGTTTTCTGTAGCATGGACACCGTTGATAAGGTTATAACTGCTCATGACCGCTCCTACATGAGCTTCTTGGACAGCCTTGCGAAAAGCGGGAAAGTAAATCTCTTGGATGGTTCTTTCGTCGGCGTCAGAGCTTACAGCGTGGCGATTCCATTCCTGATTATTCATGGCAAAGTGCTTTACTGTGGCAATAACCCCTTGCGATTGTACACCGAGAATATACGCTTTGGCTGTTTCACTGACAAGATACGGATCCTCTCCGAAGTACTCAAAGTTCCGCCCGTCCATAGGGGCACGGTAGATGTTGACACCCGGTCCGAGGATAAACCCCAGTCCATACTGGCGGGAGTCGCGTCCGAGACTCTCGCCGACACGTCTTGCCATGGCTCTGTTCCATGTTGCTGCGGTGAGAATCCCGCATGGATACATGGTGCTCTTCACATTGTTGCGTACGCCTTGAGGGCCGTCGGCCATCTTTACTTCCGGCAGACCAAGGCGTGGAATAGGACGAATGGAGAAGTCTCTATAACCTGATATGTAGGAGATCTTCTCTTCCAAGGTCATTTGTCGGGTAATAGACTTGGCCTTTTCGATATCGCTTTGACGAATGATACCGTTCTGTGCCCATGCGAAAGTGGTGCAAGACAAAAGGGCGGCCGCAAATACATATTTTTTTATCATTTTGAAAGATTGTTGTATATCTGTTGTTTTGTGCAAAGATAGAGATAATCCACAACCGAGATTGGAAATATCCAGCCAAAAAATAGAAATATTCAGCCAAAAAGGCGGTTTCAGCCACCTTTTCGCTCAGTTCTTCTTGCTTGTTATTTATTTGACAGCTTTTCTAAAGGATAGCCGGCCCGCTTACTTTGCAGAAAATTTATACACACAATGACTGTGATAAACCTCTCCCGGCTTTAGGTAAGGCGAGGGCCACTGTGGCTTGTTAGGGCTGTCGGGGTAGTGCTGCGTCTCCAGACACACGCTTGCATGTCTCGGATAACGGTAGCCATGCTTGCCGGCAAAGCTGCCGTCCAGGAAGTTTCCGGTATATACCTGCAGGCCGGGCTCATCGGTGAACACCTCCAGCCTGATGCCTGTCTGTGGACTGTAGAGGCTTGCTGCCACAGCTTTGTCGTTGCCCTTTCCGTGCTTGTAAGTGTTCAGGCACCAGTTATGATCAAATCCCATGGCGTTCTTTGTCATGTCGAAGAGCCGGTTGTTGATGTCTTTTGACAGGGGAGCAGGATGCCGGAAGTCCATCGGAGTTCCCTTGACAGGCAGGATTTCGCCCGTAGTCATGTAGGTTGTGTCGCATGGAGTGTAGCTGTCGGCATTGATATAGAGCACCTGGTCTTCCCCGTTCACCATTGGCTTCCCGTTCAGATTAAAGTAAGAATGGTTCGTCATGTTGATGACGGTTTCCTTGTCGGTGGTGGCTGTGTAGCGGATGTCGATAGCATTGTCATCGGTCAGAGTATAGGTAACGGCGGCTTCTACCGTCCCCGGGAAGTTGTTGTCCTTGTCAGGAGAGACAAGTCTGAACTGTATTGTGTGTCCGTTGAGCTTCTTTCCGTCATAAACCTTGTACTGCCAGCCCGTAAACCCGCCATGCAGACAATGCCCATAATTGTTCCGGGGAAGCTGGATGGTCTCGTTTCCTATTTTGAGACGTCCTTGATTAATACGGTTTGCATAACGTCCGATGCTTGCACCGAAGTCGCTTCCAAAGTGCTTATAGTCGGAATACTCGGCAATATTGTCATATCCAAGTACCACGTCATGGAGTCTGCCCTCCCTGTCGGGTACCATGAGCGACACGATTCGTGCCCCGAAGTTGGTAAGACACACCTCCATGCCCTTCTTGTTGGTGAGCGTATACAAGTGGGTCTGCTTCCCTGCTATGTTCATCTCAAAATCGGAAGGGTTCAGACCGCTTCTGGTCATGCTCCAGCCCGTATGTAGACGCGGCTTTTCTTCCACCCTTGCCGGCGCTTTGTCCAGGATATGCGGCCAACCGTCTTGCCAGTCAATGCGATCCATATACACCAGCCTGTAAGAGGTGTCGTCGGCTTTTCTCACTCCATGATAGAGGATATAGTCGCGTCCTTCATCGTCAGTGACAATCTCGGCGTTGTGTCCGGGGCCTGCTACATCGGCGTTTCCCGCCAGGACGGTTTCGTAATGATTCTCCATTAAAGGCCTGCCTTCTTTGTCGACGTAAGGACCAAAGAGGTTCTTCGACCGCCCGACGGTGATGTGGTAGGTGCTCTTGTTGCCTTCACAGCAGGTTCCTGCCGAGCCGAAGAGGTAGTAATATCCCCCGTGGCGGTGGATGCAGGTTGCTTCCATGAATGTCCCTGCTATCTGGACAGATTTGGCATCGGCTTTCAGGCGGAGGCCGTCTGTGGTAAGTTCTGCCCCGAATATGCCCCGGAACGAGCCCCAGAAAAGATACTTCCTGCCCTGGTCTTCTATGTAGAAGGGGTCGATGCTGTTGCAGACGCCGATGGCTCTGCTCTGGATGATGTTGCCTTTGTCCACGAAAGGACCCTCCGGCTTCCTGCTGACAGCCACTCCGATACCTGCATCCCATATGCCTCCCCATACGGATTTGGAGTAATACATGACATAGTCATCGCCTACCTTGTTGATGTCCGGTGCCCAGATACCTCCGTCGGGAAGCCATTTAGGGCGTGTCTCATCGGTAAAAGCTGTGCCGACGAGATTCCAGTGCACCAGATCGGCCGAGTGGAATATCGGTGTGTTGCGTATGTTTTCCGTTGCATACAGATAGAATGTACCGTCGTCTGCCCTTATCACACTGGGGTCGGGGGCACTGCTGTCGATTACGGGGTTGGTATAAGCAGTCTGTGCCGATGCCGTCGCGCCGGCCATCAGCATTGAGAAAAGTGCGAGATATATTTTCCTTTTCATTTTGAAGGTTCTCTGAAAGTTATATGACAGTATGTTCTTTTTAGTTACTCTGGAAGAATTTTTCCGTTCTCTCAGGGCTGTATAGCTCCCATAACGAAGCGATTGTCCATCCCGGAGCAAAGATGTTGTTGTAGAATCCCTTGCCGTTCCGGCCGTAATCCCATGTGGTATGCTGCACTACCTCGGGGTAATAGCCCGGCTTTCCGATGCCGCATAAGTGCCCGGGGGTGGGCAGCAACTGGCAAAGAGAGCTTGTCATGACCTTATCGAGCTGCACAAAACGAGGCTCATTAGTCTTCTCCCCCAGCCATTTGAAGATGTGGGAAAGCTCGAAAACAAACACGTCAATATGGTTGTTTTCTACCGAGACATTGCCCCATCCGCGTGACTTGAAACCTAAATCGCCCAGCATCTGCCCTTGTGCAAAGGGTACATCCCATAAGTAATACCATGATGCAGCAAAGTA
>CALJCU010000443.1 GCA_938023885.1 uncultured Prevotella sp.
TCATGCCTCACGACACCCTTCAAATCGTTGTCCCTTACAAGTATCTCTATCTCTTTAATGAGTCGCGGCGGGTCAGCGTGACTTATGAGAGAGAAGACACGGATGCCCAGCCTCATGTATATACTATCACATCCTTTAGCCGCCAGTTGTTGAGAATACAGTGGCGAGGTTTAAGAGGATAATATTCAATACAGAGATAGAATTCATAGAATTAACTCGGCAAAAACTCGGCAAAAATCTTAAGGCAAAAAGCTAACTACTTTGAAATAAGGTAGTTAGCTTTTAAGATGGTGCGTCTGACGGGCAAACCGCATTCCAATTCCCGTTAGTAATCAGAATTGTCCTTCTCACGGTGTATAGAGAACCTGCGCCTGAGTTGCCTCTTCCCAATTCCACCATCGCCCTTCCTGCCGGGCTCCTCATGCAATGAGAAGTCGAAAGGCAATGTGGATTTTCCATCGAAGAATGCGCATAGGAGCAGTTTGTAGCCGGGAACATAGTTCCTCTTTACATGATCGAAAACCTTCGTTATATGCTCCATGAACTTTCCGCTCTTTTCCAATGCGGTGTCATCAATAATCACGCATGAGTTCCCGTCGTCAGTTTGTATACCGTTCCTCTGAAGGACGCACATAAAGCGGATAACTGTGCAGTTCATAAGCCGGCGCCAGTCCATGGAAGGACGTTCCGGCATGCGGTAGTAGCAGTTCTTGCCGGTTTCAAGGAGGCCATAGAAACCTTTCCTATACATAGAGTGAATAGTCTCTCCGTTGATTCGGAATAGGCAAAGAGAAAGGATGAGCTGCACCGCAGATATGCCATCATGTTTCTCCAATGACAAACGGCATAGCAGATGACCAAGCCCAAATTTGGAGAAAAGGTTGAGAATATCAGTGCTCATCTTACAAGCCATATGCCAATATACTATAGGACCTATCCCGGCAACATTCCCGACTCGCACAGCGTGAAGACCATGTTGAAAGATCGGGATGACGTAGGATTCCCCCGCGTTATTCTTGTGACCGACCGAGGGATAAAAGTGCGCCGCCCTTCCGGGCGGCGTCTTTTTATTTTGTATACAGGAAACGTTTGATGGACCGCTTCGGTGTCTTCTCAAACTCTTCCTCGTGTATCCTTATCTCCGACAGACGGCAGTAGGCAGGCTGCGCGGCATTGAGTGTCTTGCGGTTCTGCTCCATGATGTCCTTGATGTCACTGTCGTTCAATCCCATGCTCTTCGCTGCCTCATAGTCGGGATGCACAAGACCCACAAGTTTGTCACCTTCCTGGATAACAATACTTTCATTGACAAGCGTCAGCGAGTTGAGCTTGTCCTCAATCTCCTCCGGATAGATGTTCTGGCCGTTGGAACCGAGCAGCATATTCTTAGAGCGCCCCTTGATGAAGATGTTGCCTTCAGCATCCATCAGGCCGAGATCACCCGTATGGAACCATCCGTTCTCATCAATAGCAGCCTTCGTTGCCTCCTCATTCTTATAATAGCCGAGCATAACGTTAGGACCTTTGCAGAGAATCTGGCCTGGAACATTGGCGGGATCAGGACTGTCTATCTCTACTTGCATGTGTAAGGCTGCCTTGCCGCAGGAGCCCGGAACGAAGCGTGACCAGTCTTCATAACCGATGATCGGAGCACACTCTGTAGCACCATAGCCTACGGTATAGTGGAAGCCGATACGGTGAAGAAACTGCTCCACCTCCTGAGAGAATGCAGCGCCACCCACGATGACCTCGTAGAAGTTGCCACCGAAGGTGTTTGTCACCTGCTCATTGATGCGCTCGTAGATTTTCTTGTTGATACCCGGCATCTTCAGCAGCAAGCGCATACGTGGATCCTGCAGCTTCGGGAACACTTTCTTACGGATAATCTTCTCGATGATAAGTGGCACGGAGATGATGATGCGCGGCTTGACATCCTGGAATGCTGCAGCGACAATAGCGGGGGAAGGAATGCGTGTGAGGTAGTAGACGTGGCAGCCTTTCAGGAACTCGAAGAGGAACTCGAAGGACATGCCGTACATGTGTGCCATAGGTAAAATGCTGATGACGTTGTCACCAGCTTTCAGGACGGTTCTTCCGATCACATGCTCAGCGAAATCAATATTGCTCCACAGAGCACGGTAAGGAATCATCACACCCTTCGAAAAGCCTGTCGTACCACTGGTATAGTTGATAAGTGCCATTTCATCGGGGTTCCGATCGATGTAATAGTGTACGTGCTCCTTACGGAAATACTTCGGATACTCGTGTCCGAACATCTCGTTGAGGTGCTCGCGTGCATAAGTAAGTTTGCCGGTACGAGAGATGACAAGTGAGTAGTCGGGGATGTAGATGATACCCTCCAGCCCCGGCATCTTCTCAGGGTCGACCTGCGTAGCCACGACATCACCCACAAAGAGCAGCTTGGCATCAGAGTGGTTGACGATGTTGTGAATCTGGTCGGGAGTGAACTCGTGGAGGATAGGGACCGCGATAGCGCCATAGGTCAGTACGGCGAGAAATGCGGCAGCCCAGGCGGCACTGTTACGGCCGCATAGTGCGATTTTGTCGCCTTTCTGTACACCGGAGCTCTCAAACATGATGTGGAGCTTTTCGATTTTTCGCGCCACATCATGATACTGCAGTGTGGCACCCTTATAATCGGTCAGCGCATCACGCTCCCAATTTCTAATGATGCTGTTTTGGATAAGTTGATTGAAACTTGGAATCTTTTCCATGGGTAAATATCTTCGGTATTAATAATACGGTCAATTTATAGAATACGGTCAATCGCTTGTCCTTACGGCATAGAGATAACGTTTAATTGACTTTTTCGGCGTTTTCTCAAACTCTGTGTCGTGAAGTTGTATCTCACTTATTTTGCAGAAAGAGGGCAGTTGCCTGTTAAGTTCCTGCCTGTTCTGCTCCATGATGCTGCTGAGGTCGTTCTTGTTGAATCCGAGCTGTTGTGCAGCCTCAAAGTCGGGATGGACCAGACCTACGAGTTTGTCGCCTCTCTGTACAATGAGACTCTCGCCGACCATCGCCATGGAGTTGAGTTTGTCTTCGATCTCCTCGGGGTAGACATTCTGTCCATTGGAACCCAACAGCATATTCTTGATGCGTCCTACGATGAAGAGGTGTCCATCAGGGGTCATACGTCCCAAGTCACCGGTATGAAACCATCCCTCGCTGTCAAGGGCAGCATGTGTCGCTTTCTCGTCCTTATAATAGCCGTCCATCACATTGAGTCCACGGGTAATGACTTCACCGGGGATATTCTCAGGATCACGACTCAGCACCTTGACTTCCATGTTCTCAGCCACAGTACCGCATGAGCCTGGCACAAAGTCATGCCAGTCGGAATAAGAGACTATAGGCCCGGTCTCTGTCGTGCCGTAGCCGATGGTGACGGGGAAGCCTATTTCCACTAGGAACGATTCTATCTCCTTGCTCAGTCCTGCTCCCCCCACGATAATCTCGTAAGCGTTGCCGCCCATCTCATCCTTGACGAGCTGGCAGACGTGGTCACGCACTTTTTTGCCGATACCCGGCATGTGCATCATCAGGCGTAGACGGGTATTGAGTAATGGAAAAATTTTCTTACGGATAATCTTCTCAATGACAAGCGGAACCGACACCACCACACACGGATGGACATCTGCCATAGCAGTCTGGATAATGGTAGGACTCGGCAGACGGGTAAGGAAATAGATATGATGACCGATACAGAACTGCAACAAGAACTCACAGCTCAGGCCATACATATGAGCCATGGGAAGAATGCACAGTGCATCGGCTTCCTTGGGGAGGTTGCTGCCCAGGACATGCTCCAGATAGGTGATGTTGCTCCATATCACACGATAGGGGAGCATCACACCTTTGGAGAAGCCCGTTGTGCCGCTCGTATAATTGATCATTGCCAGGTCATCGGTCTTGTCCTCATAATAGTGGACATGCTCCTTACGGAAGTATTTGGGATATTTCTTGCCAAACTCTTCATTGAGATGCTCACGGGCATAAGTGATCTTTTCCGATCGGTCCAGGACAATAGAGTAGTCGGGGATATAAACAATACCCTCCAAGTGGGGCATCTGCTCATAGTTGAGCTGCGTGGCAATAACGTCACCTACAAAGAGCAGGCGGGCGTCAGAGTGATTCACCACATTATATATCTGTCCGGGAGTGAATTCGTGCTGGATAGGAACAGCAACAGCACCATAGGTGAGCGTTGCTAAAAAAGCGCACGCCCACATCGAACTGTTACGTCCACAAAGTACTACTTTATCCCCTTTCTGTAGTCCAATACTCTCAAACATGATGTGCAGCTTCTCTATCTTGCGGGCTACATCATGATATTGAAGTGTTGCACCTTTATAGTCTGTCAGGGCATCTTTATACCAATTGTTAATGATGGTATCTTCAAGCAGCTTATTGAAACTGGGTGTACTTGTCATTGCACAAATTCCGATTTTGCGTGCAAAGTTAATACCTAAACTGCACATTTGCAAATTAAATGTGCATTATTTTCGGTTTGAGCGTGTTTTTTATTACATTTTTTATTACATTGTCCGTTTATCGGGCATTAATACCAATAATGCCCAAAATGTTTATATGCTGTAGGAGAATCCAATGGAGAAATACTCACGGAACATCCAGTATCCTAACTTGTCGTCTTTTGCGCGTCCGTCATCGAAGCGCGGATAGAGGGAAATCTTTGTTGCCAGATAACGGTTGAACTGGAACGAGAGCGTATTCTCCCATTCGGCATCTGTACGTTTGTAGGTGGTGTATCCGTAAAGGCGTGTCTTCCACGATATGTTATCGGTGAAGTTCCACGTCAGGTCTATCGTGGTCTGCGAACCGAAGTCGTGCAGCGAATGATGATCCTCATCAATACCATTGTTTGTAGCGAGTGCCAGACGGCCTACATATTTATAGTTGTATGCGAAAGGAGCGAGGTGGATACTTCCCTTGAGCTTTCCCTTGAGCCCGTTGACAGAATAATCCATACCGACAGAGAGGTTGATGTTGAGCGGAGAGAAGAGATCCGACTGCACGTAGTGACTGTTCGCCTTATAGTGGCGAGCCCACTGTGTCTGTGCGATGAGCTGGAATGTATAATACCATTTGCTGGCGGCCTGCAGGCCGAGTTTACCCGTGTAGCGTAACATGTCCTCTGTGGGCTTGGCTTTGTGAATTGAATCGCTTCTGGACGTCTGCATGCCGAACTTCATCTCCAGTTTGTTATCCCACTTTACCTTTTGCTTGTTGTTGTAGTTGGCAGCGAGTGTTACGGAGCCCATCATGGAGTAGTTGCTCTCCCCCCCCTGATACCAGTTATTGGACAGATAGTTCTGTAGGAACTGAAGGTAATAATCACCTCCGAAGGACCAAAAGTTGGGCTTGAAGACAACGAGATCAATAGATTGGCGCTCAGGCTCTTTCGGTAGCTCCCTTTCAATGATTGCCGTTGGACTCTCCTTGACGGTCCTGGGCCGGATGACAGGTCCCGTTGCCTCAAGCCGGCGTTGTGTATTCTCCACCCATTCGGGATGAGACAGATAGAGCGCAAGCAGTATGCTGTCTGTCATACTCATGTCCTTTCCCAAGGACAGGGCTTTGTCTGTCACACTCTCATAGAACGTGGGCGGCAGGAAATAGGGAGCAGTGTCGATGGGCTTGACAGCTGTTGCATGCACCGAGTCACGGTAGAGAGAGTCTCGAAAAAGAAATAGAGAATCGGCATATCTCCGCACTATTCTCACCTCTGCATTATTGGACAATCCGTGCCAGCGGCGCTGAGGAGCGGCCATCATGGAGAGGGGGATGACGGACAGGGTAACAAATACTATGAAGAGCTTATGGAATGTCATATTAACCAAGATGATAAATTATCAGTTGCAAAGGTAGTAATAATGAAAGACAAATCAAAAAAATAGTAAAATGATTTGTTGCGTATCTCACAAAATAGCCGTATCTTTGCAACAAAAATTTTATATAATCATACTAAATCCTCAACAACGTGGCAGAAACAAAGTATATTTTCGTCACTGGCGGTGTAGTTTCCTCACTGGGGAAAGGAATTATCTCATCATCGATAGGAAAGCTCCTTCAGGCAAGGGGCTATAATATTACCATCCAGAAGTTTGACCCTTATATCAACATCGATCCGGGTACCCTCAACCCTTATGAGCACGGTGAGTGCTACGTGACCGTCGATGGTATGGAGACCGACCTCGACCTCGGTCACTACGAGCGTTTTACCGATATCAAGACCACCAAGGCCAACTCTATGACTACAGGCCGTATCTACAAGTCTGTTATCGACAAGGAGCGCCGTGGTGACTATCTGGGCAAGACCATCCAGGTTGTGCCTCATATCACGGACGAGATCAAGCGCAATATCAAGCAACTTGGTACGAAATATCATTACGACTTCGTCATCACGGAGATTGGCGGTACTATCGGTGACATCGAGAGTGCCCCGTTTCTTGAGGCTATCCGTCAGTTGAAATGGGAACTTGGCAAGAGAGCTGTCAACATCCACCTCACTTACATTCCCTACCTCAAGGCTGCACAGGAGCTGAAGACCAAGCCGACGCAGCACAGCGTGAAGGAGCTGCAGAGTGTCGGTATCCAGCCCGATATCCTCGTGCTCCGTACCGAGAAGCATCTCGATGACGGCATCCGCAAGAAGGTGGCTGCTTTCTGTAATGTGGATCTCGACTGCGTGGTGCAGAGCGAGGATCTGCCAAGCATCTATGAGGTGCCGGTGAACATGCAGAACCAGGGTCTCGACGCTGCTATCCTCCGGAAGGCGGGTGAGCCCGTTGGTCCTACACCGCCCCTGGGTCCCTGGAAAGCATTCCTCGAGCGTAGAAAGAAGGCCACAGCAGAGGTCCATATTGGTCTCGTGGGTAAATATGATCTGCAGGATGCTTACAAGAGTATCCGCGAGAGCCTTTCTCAGGCAGGTACCTACAATGACCATAAGACAGTCATCACATTCATCAATTCTGAATTTCTTACCAACGGGAATGTTGCGGAGAAACTGAAGGGTCAGGACGGTATTGTCATCTGCCCAGGTTTCGGTCAGCGCGGTATTGAGGGGAAAATCGCAGCTGCCAAATACTGCCGTGAGCATGATATTCCCACATTCGGTATCTGTCTCGGCATGCAGATGATGGTCATCGAGTTCGCCCGCGACGTGCTTGGCTACAAGGATGCCAACAGCCGTGAAATGGATGAGACAACCCCCCACAATGTCATCGATATCATGGAGGAGCAGAAAAATATCACGAACATGGGCGGCACCATGCGTCTGGGTGCCTACGAGTGCGAATTAAAGCAAGGTTCCCGCGTGTTCAATATTTATAGGCAGGAGCATGTCCAGGAGCGCCATCGTCACCGCTATGAATTCAACAACGACTATGAGAGGGAGTTCGAGCGCAACGGTATGATGTGTGTGGGCCGCAATCCGGAGAGTGATCTTGTAGAGATTGTGGAGATCCCGTCTTTGAAGTGGTACATCGGTACGCAGTTCCACCCTGAGTATCAGTCTACAGTGCTCCATCCACATCCGCTCTTCGTCGACTTTGTGAAGACCGCAATAGAAAATCAGAAGAAATAAATGGATAAGAATTCAATCATCGGCTTTGTACTCATTGCCGCGGTGCTCATTGGCTTCAGCATCTATTCACAGCCATCAAAAGAGGAACAGCATGCGCAATTTGTCAAAGACTCGACAGAACAGGCTAACCGCGCCAAAGCCGAGAAGGTTGCGAGGATTTCGGCGTTTAAGCATCAGCAGGAAGTAAAGCAGAAGGCAGCAGAGGATACCACGGCTCTCTTCCACGGCGCACTCATCGGAAAAGCACAGAACATCGTTCTTAGTAATAATAAGTTGTCGCTGACGCTCTCAACCAAGGGGGCCACCGTCGTGAAGGCGTATCTGAAGAATCAGAAAGGCTCGCGCCAGTTCATCGGTCACAACATGGCAGACAAGACCGGCAGGCACGATGACCTTGGGGGCGTGACGCTCTTTGAGGGCAACCGCCAGTCACTCGATTACACACTCGTGGCGAAGGAGATGAACATCAGCACTGCTGACCTTTACTTTACGCCGTCGGCTGTCACTGACTCCACCGTCACGATGACTGCGGAGGCCGGACAGGGCAAGAAGCTTATTCTCAACTACCGTCTGGGCAAGGACTACATGCTCCATCTCAGTCTGCAGACTGTGGGCATGGCCGGTCTCTTCGACCCCAATACAGCACGTGTGGACATCGGCTGGCACGAGACAGTCCGTCAGCAGGAGCGCGGCTTCAACTTCGAGAACCGCTACGCCCGTCTCGACTGGAAGAACTCTGAAGGTGGCACCGACTATCTCAGTGAGACCTCGTCGAAGCAGAAGACGACAGATGAGCCGATGGACTGGGTGGCCTTCAAGAACCAGTTTTTCTCTTCAGTCATCATCTCGAAGGATGGTTTTGACAAGAACGCTGATCTGGAAAGTACCGTATATAATAAGGAGTCGCAGGATAACTGGAAGGTACGTTACTTGAAGGATTTCAAGGCAAGCATGAAGACGGCTTTCGACCCGTCGGGCAGGAAAGCTACAGAACTTGAGTTCTACTATGGCCCCAACGACTTCTATACCTTGAAGAAAGTTGAGAAGGAGAGCACATTCGGCAAGGATCTCGACATGGAGAAACTGGTCTACCTCGGCTGGCCGCTCTTCCGCATCATCAACCGTTGGTTTACGATGCCTGTCTTCACGTGGCTGACCTCATGGGGCTTCAACATGGGTATCGTCCTGATCCTCATTACATTGCTGCTCAAGGCCATCACATACCCGATGGTAAAAAAGAGCTATATGTCATCGGCTAAGATGCGTATGCTCAAGCCGAAACTCGACGAAGCTACCAGGCAGTATGACAAGCCCGAGGATGCTATGCAGAAGCAGCAGGCAATGATGGCTGAGTATACCAAATATGGTGTGTCGCCGCTCTCCGGCTGTCTGCCGATGCTCATACAGATGCCTATCTGGATTGCCATGTTCAACTTTGTGCCTAACGCTATCCAACTCCGCGGTGAGAGTTTCCTGTGGATTCACGACCTCTCAACTTATGATCCGATCATCGAGTGGGGCAGGACGTTGCCTGTCATCGGCGACCATCTCTCACTGACCTGTATCCTCTTCGTTGCCGCCCAGCTTATCTACTCGTGGTTCACGATGCAGCTGCAGAAAGACCAGATGGTAGGCCAGCAGGCTGATCAGATGAAGATGATGCAGTGGATGATGTACCTCATGCCGTTGATGTTCTTCTTTATCTTCAACGACTATTCGGCAGGTCTGAACTTCTACTATTTCATCTCACTGCTCTTCTCGGCCATCATCATGTTTGTGCTCCGCAAGACAACAAACGACGAGAAGCTGCTTGCTATCCTTGAGCGTCGCTACAAGGAAAACCAGACTAACCCGAAGAAGATGAGCAGTCTCACTGCCCGCATGCAGGCTCTCCAGCAGATGCAGCAGGAGCAGATGAAGCAACAGCAGAACCGCAGAAAATAACGTTACCGTTTAACTATCATTCTATACATTATCAATGAATAAAACAATAGCTTTGATCTTGGGCGCCATGCTTTTAGGTGTGCCTAAGACGGATGCAGCTGCCATGATTGGAAAAAACAATATTACACTCAAATCCGACTTGATGACTCCTGAGGTTCTGTGGGCCATGGGACGCATCGGCACGGCTGCCGTGTCGCCCGACGGCAGGCAGGTCGTTTATCAGGTGAGCTACTACAGCGTGAAGGAGAACAAGAGCCACACCGTACTTTATATCCAATCGGTAAAGGCAGGAAAGACCATTGTCAAGCCCACACTGCTCACTGCCGATGAGAAGAGTGAGAGCGATCCTTCCTGGATAGAGGGCGGCAGGAAGATTGCCTTCCTTCGTGCCGGCCAACTGTGGAAGATGAATGCTGACGGCACAGGCCGCGTTCAGCTCACCGGCTCGAAGATTGATATTGAAGGCTATAAATTCTCTCCTGATGGCTCAAAGGTTATCCTCATTAAGAGTCTGCCTTACCACGGGTCAATCAAGAAGAACCCCGACGACCTGCCTTTGGCTACGGGCCGCGTAATCACCGACCTTAACTATCGTCACTGGGACCATTACGTAGAGACGGTGGCGCATCCTTTTGTGGCCGATGTCAATGGCGACAGGGTCAATGGCGGTGCGGACATCCTCAATGGCGAGCCGTATGAGTGCCCCATGGCACCCTTTGGCGGCATTGAGCAGCTCGACTGGAGCAGGGACTCGAGGAGCATCGCTTATACATGCCGCAAGAAGACGGGTGTAGACTATGCTGTCTCGACCGATGCCGACATCTATTTATATAATGTGGCAGCCAGGACGACCCGCAACCTCTGCAAGCCCGAAGGCTACAAGGAGCCGGAGACTGACCCGACAAAGAGCATGCGCAACCAGGCTGTCAACCACCAGAACGGTGACATGCAGGTGGGCTACGATGTCAACCCCCAGTTCTCCCCTGACGGCAACTATATCGCCTGGCAGAGCATGGCACGCGACGGCTACGAGAGCGACCGTAACCGCCTCTGTGTGATGAACCTCACAACGGGCAGGAAACAGTATGTCACGGAGAGTTTCGACTCTAATGCCGATGCTTTCGTATGGGCAAACGACAGTAAGACCCTCTATTTCACGGGTTGCTGGCATGCCACAGAGAACGTCTATCAGACGGATCTCGAGGGTAAAGTCATGCAGATCAGCAAGGACGAGTGGGCTGACTACGGTTCTCTGCAGATGCTTGGCAGCGGCCCGAGAGACAAGGCACTGTTGGTCACAAAACATTCGATGACCCATCCTGACGACCTTTATGTCCTCACCCCGGACAACAAGAAGGCGGGGGCCTCAGAGCTCGTGAAGATTACGGATGAGAACAGGCAGATCTTTGACCGGATCGCCCTGCCTACTGTCCAGCAGCGTTGGGTGGCTACGACCGACGGCAAGAAAGAACTCGTGTGGATTATCCTGCCGCCGCATTTCGACGCCTCGAAGAAATATCCCACATTATTATATTGTGAGGGCGGCCCGCAGAGCCCTGTCTCGCAGTTCTGGAGCTATCGCTGGAACTTCTCCATCATGGCTGCCCACGGTTATGTCATCGTGGCTCCTAACCGCCGTGGTCTCCCCGGCTTCGGCTCAGCATGGAACGGGGAGGTGTCACAGGACTGGACGGGCCAGTGCATGCGCGACTATCTCTCCGCTATCGACGATGCAGCCAACAACCTGCCTTATGTCGACAAGGATAAGCTGGGTGCTGTCGGCGCGAGCTTCGGCGGATTCTCCGTTTACTATCTCGCCGGTCATCACAACAAGCGCTTCAAGTGTCTCATTGCCCACGACGGTGCATTCAACCTCGAGTCGATGTACACCGACACCGAGGAGGCCTGGTTCTCCAACTGGGAGTACGGCGATGCTTATTGGAACAAAGACGCTACAGAGGCTGCCAAGCGTACCTACGCGAACAGTCCGCACAAGGCTGTGGCCGACTGGGACACGCCTATCCTCTGTATCCATGGCGAGAAGGACTACCGCATCAATGCCAACCAGGGCTTCGGCGCTTTCAATGCTGCCCGCCTGAAAGGCATCCCCGCAGAACTCCTGCTCTTTCCTGATGAGAACCACTGGGTACTCAAACCGCAGAACGGTATCCTCTGGCAGCGCACGTTCTTCAACTGGCTAGACCGCTGGCTGAAATAACACCCCTGAAAACACCTTATTGCGACGTGCGACATTGCAACATTGCAACATTTGACAAATACGAGAAAAATAAAGTTATATTATGGTTGAGAAATTACAACAGATACTGAGTGACAGCAAGGGTGCGCGATGGACAGCCCTCTTCATTGTCGCTTTCACGATGATGACGGGCTATTTCATCACCGATGTCATGGACCCGCTGGAGAAAATCCTTGAGACAAGCCGGAATGCGGGCGGTCTCGGATGGACTTCTGCCGACTACGGTTTCTTCTCCGGTTCCTATGGCTATATTAACGTTTTCCTGCTCATGCTTTTCTTCGGCGGCATCATCCTCGACAAGATGGGCATCCGGTTCACCGGCATCATGGCCTGCACGCTGATGGTCATCGGTGTGAGCATCAAATATTATGGTGTCAGCCACGACTTCGGCGACAGCAGCATCTGTCTCAATGTCCTTATCTACAAAGGCAACCTCCCGATGTCAGCAGCTGTGGCTTCCCTTGGTTTCTCCATTTTTGGTGTGGGCTGTGAGACTTGTGGTATCACGGTGTCAAAGATCATCACCAAATGGTTCACCGGCCACGAGCTCGCCATGGCCATGGGTATCCAGGTAGCCCTCGCACGTCTCGGTACGGCTGGTGCCATGATGGGTTCCCTGCCTCTTGCCCGGCATTTCGGCTATAAGGTCAGTGCCCCGGTGCTCTTTGGACTGGTTCTGCTCATCATCGGATTCCTCTCGTTTATCGTCTACACCGTGATGGACAAGAAGCTCGACGGGAGCATCGCCCTGGCAAAGGGTGAGAGCCTGAAGGAAGAGGAGAGACAAGAGGAAAAAGCCGACGAGGACGGACAGTTCCATTTCCGCGACCTTGGACTTATCTTCTCCAATCCCGGCTTTTGGTGCGTCTGCCTGCTCTGCCTGCTTTTCTACAGCGGTGTGTTCCCCTTCCTGAAGTTCGCCACGAAACTGATGATTTTCAATTACGGTGTGCCGGAGCATTTGGCCGGCATCATCCCGGGCCTCATTCCTTTCGGCACTATTCTGCTGACCCCGTTATTCGGCTCGCTCTATGATAAGATCGGTAAAGGTGCCACGCTGATGCTCATTGGTTCAGCGATGCTGGCTGGCATCCATTTTATCTTCGCCATCCATATCCTTCCTTACGGCTGGTTCGCAGTCATCATCATGATTCTCTTGGGTGTCGCCTTTTCCCTCGTGCCTTCCGCCATGTGGCCGAGTGTGCCGAAGATCATCCCGATGAAACTCCTTGGTACGGCTTATGCCATCATTTTTTTTATTCAGAACATCGGTCTGGCTCTCGTTCCCGTGCTTATCGGCAGGCTCAATGGCATCGACCCGACCTACACGACGAGCATGGGCGTATTCTGCTCCTTCGGCGTCTGTGCCGTTGTCCTCAGCCTCCTTCTTATTGTTATCAACAGGAAGAGGCACTATGGGCTGCAGGATGCCAATATTAAATAATGCCACAACCCGTAAACAAAATGCTTATGAAGAAACTGTTTGTTTTTTGTCTTACAATGCTTATGTTGTCCGGCCCGGCTGCTGCTTCGGAGCCCCTCACGCTCAGGCAGGTCACATCGGGTGAGTTTGCGGCAGAGCGCGTCACGGGCATCAATCCGCTCAAAGGTACCGACCAGTACGCCCGCATCTCTGCCGACGGCAAGCGGATAGAGGAATATTCGTTCAGGACGGGCAAGTGCACGGCTGTACTCTTCGATGCCGGCCATACGCAGGGTGAGCATATCACCGACTTCGACGGCTACATCATGTCGCCCGATGGCACGCGCATGCTCATCTCCACGAACCGCCAGCCCGTCTACCGCCGTTCCTATAAGGCGGAATTCTACATCTACACCATCAAGAGCCGCAAGCTCGAGAAGCTCTCCGACGGCGGTCCGCAACAGTGCCCCGTGTGGTCGCCCGACGGCCTCCAGGTCGCGTTTGTGCGCGACAACAACATCTATCTCGTCAAACTGCTCTATGACAATGCAGAGAACCAGGTGACGAAGGACGGCAAGTTCAACGAGGTCATCAACGGCATCCCCGACTGGGTCAATGAGGAGGAGTTTGAGTTCAACACGGCCATGACGTTCAATGCCGACGGCACGATGCTCTGCTGGCTCCGGTACGATGAGAAGGACGTCAGGCAGTACTCGCTCCAGCTCTTTAAGGGCAGCAACCCCGAGCACAGGGAATATGCCGAATATCCGGGCCTCTACAGTTACAAATACCCGAAGGCCGGTCAGGACAACTCGAAGGTCTCGGCCTGGAGCTATGACATCAAGAGTCACCGCATCCAGAAACTTCAGGTGCCCGCCGATGCTGACGGTTATATGCCGCGTATCGTGCCCACGCCCGATGCTGACAAGGTCCTCGTCTATACCATGCCGCGTCATCAGGACGTGCTCAGCCTCTACGCCGTCAACCCCCGCAGCACAGTGGCTCATCTCTTGCTTAAGGAGAGCGTGAGGAAATATGTCAAGGAAGAGGCGGTGGCAGGCATCAGGATTGGCGTCAACTGCATCCTCGTGCCGTCCGACCGTGACGGGTACATGCACCTCTATGTCTACAACCACAACGGACAACTGCTCCGCAAGGTCGCTCCGGGCAACTACGACATCACGGCCGTCTATGGCATGGACGAGGCCACGGGTGACATCTACTATCAGGCAGCCGCCCTCAGCCCTCACGACCGTCAGGTGTATGTCGCCCACAAGAACGGAAAGATTGAGCGGCTGACGAATCAGGAAGGCTGGAACACGGCTGTCTTCTCCGGCGACTATAAGTATTTCCTCAACTCATGGAGCAACTACGACACGCCTTATGTCTATACTACGCGCGGCAATGACGGCAAGGTCCTCGCAACCAATGTGGACAACAAGGCGCTGAAGGAGAAGATTGCCCGGTATGGCTGGACAAGGAAAGAGACTTTCTCGTTCACGACTTCCGAGGGCGTGAGGCTCGACGGATGGATGGTAAAACCCGCCGGCTTCGACGCCTCGAGGAAATATCCCGTCATCATGTTCCAGTACAGCGGACCGGGCAGCCAGCAGGTCGTCAACTCGTGGAATGCCGGCTCGATGGGGCAGGGGGGCGCCTTCGACGAGTACCTCGCCCGGCAGGGTTTCATCGTCGTCTGTGTCGACGGACGCGGAACCGGCGGCCGTGGCGCGGAGTTTGAGAAATGCACCTATCTGAAGCTTGGCGACCTCGAGTCGAAAGACCAGGTGGAGACAGCGCTCTATCTCGGCACGCTGCCTTATGTCGACAAGGACAATATCGGCATCTGGGGATGGAGCTACGGCGGATTCAACACGCTGATGAGCATGAGCGAGGGCAGGCCCGTCTTCAAGGCCGGTGTGGCTGTCGCTCCTCCGACGAGTTACCGATTCTATGACACGATCTATACCGAGCGTTACATGCGCACGCCGCAGGAGAACCCCACGGGCTACGACGACTGTCCTATCAGCCGTGCCCCGAAGCTCAACGGTGCCCTGCTCATCTGTCACGGATCGGCCGACGACAATGTGCATCCGCAGAATACGTTCGAGTATGCCGAGGCGCTTGTCCAGGCCGACAAGGACTTTAAGGAGAACATCTATACCAACCGCAACCACAGCATCTCCGGCGGAAACACCCGCAACCATCTACTCCGCCAGATTGCCGGGTGGTTCGGGGAGCACTTGAAGCAATAAATAACCAGAACATCATGAAAACTGTTATCAACTCGTACGCCGAGTTTGCGACTTACACCGGAAAGCCGCTCGGCACCTCCGGATGGCTCGAGGTAGACCAGGACCGCATCAACGCTTTCGCTGACGCCACCCTCGACCACCAATGGATTCACGTCGACGTGGAGCGCGCCAAGAGGGAAAGTCCTTACAAGAACACCATTGCTCACGGGTATCTCACGCTCGCTCTGCTTCCCCACCTTTGGAGCGAAATAGTGGAAGTCAACAACCTCAGGATGATGGTCAACTACGGCATGGACAAGATGCGCTTCGGCCAGCCCGTTATCACCGGCAGCCGCATCCGCATGAAGGCGACCCTTGCCGGCCTTGAGAACCTCCGTGGCATCTGCAAGGCTTACATCGACTTCGTCATTGAGATTGAGGGTCAGCGTAAACCTGCCCTCAAAGGTGAAGCTCAGTTCCTATACTACTTCAAGTAATTAAAAATCCGTTCGGGGTCATCCGGGCTGATGGCCGGTACAGGACCGGGCTTATTTCCCGTCCCTGCTGTGAAAAGATAACGTCTTTTTCTTTGTCGCCCAAAAAACTTTTGCTAATTTTGCATCTGCCAACGTGGTTCACCCTTAATCGGGCGATTAAAAGGGAACCGTGTGAGAATCACGGACAGTCCCGCTGCTGTATGCGGCATTGATGGATGACACAACTATTTACGTTGTTTATCACGGGTAAGCAAACAGTCACTGAGATTGATTATCACTACATAATATGTCTGATAATGCTTTTGTCTTGGGAAGACGCTTTCCTGACGCTGCGAGCCAGAAGACCTGCCTCTTGGTGCTGAACTGTTTCAAATTCTCGAGGAAGGATGCGAAAGTTTTTACTATTAATAATTCTTCTGTGCAGTATGGCGACAAAAGCACAGAGAGACAGTCTGCCCGCTCATCAGCTTGAGGGAGTAGAGATTATGGACACGCGCTCACAACGGCAGATCACGAGCGTGGTGCCGTTTCATACCCTCTCGTCTGCTGATTTCCTGACCCAGGGCATATCGGGCATTGCAGATGCCATGAGCCGCATTCCGGGTATCACCGTGCGTGACTATGGTGGTGCAGGAGGCATGAAGACGGTGTCCGTGCGCGGCTTTAGTGCCAAGTACACAGGCGTAGTCTACGATGGGCTGGCACTCTCTGACTGTCAGACGGGTGAGATGGATCTCTCCCGTTACTCTCTTCACAGCATAGAGGCGATAGGCTTGACGGTGGGTGACGGGTCCGACATCTTCCAGCCCGCCCGACAGAGCGCTTATCCTGCCCTTATAACGATAGAGACTCAAGGATCTGCACCAACCGACTGCCACGTTCACATGACGGGACAGTTGAAGTGGGGCAGCTTTGGGCTTGTGAGTCCTTTTATGAGGTATCATGAACGACTCTCAAAAACACTCGATGTGGCGGCGATGGGGGAGTATTTGTATGCCGAGAACGACTATCCCTACACCCTTCACAACATCACGGAGGTTATCCGTCAGCGCCGTTCCAACTCACGCATGAACAGTGGGCATGGCGAGATGAACCTGCGCTGGCAGCCATCTGATGGCTGTTCCTTGCGGCTGAAAACCTATTATTATGACAACGACCGGTTGCTGCCTGGGATAGCGAGATATTACACCACTGTCAACGGAGAGACGCTTCACGACCGCAACTTCTTCGTGCAGATGTCAGGCACGGCACGCAACCGTCGCGGTGACGTGAGCCTGAAGATAGCCGGACGCTTCAACTGGGTCTCAAGCATCTATCACGACAAGCTCTATGCCGGTGGCGTGAACGATGCGAGCTATTGGCAGCGTGAGGCTTATGCTACGGCAACGCTCCTCTATGTTCCTTCGCGCTGCCTTTCTTTCGATGTCGCCACCGATTATTCGTTCAACAATCTCAACAGCAGCCTTGTCACCGACACGCACCCTTTCCGCCATTCACTGTGGCAGAGTCTCACAGCCAAATATGCTGACAACAGGCTCACACTGCTTACACGCCTGCTTTATGCTGCCTTTCTCAATGGAGCGAAGACCGGAGAGAAAGCAAAAGACATGAACCGTCTCTCACCCTCGCTGTCAGCAAGCTACCGTCTTTTCCGTGGGAGAGAGGTCTTTGTGCGTGCCTCATATAAGAACATTTTCCGGGCACCTAATTTCAATGAGAACTATTATTACCATTATGGCAGTCCGACACTCGATCCTGAGACGACGGACCAACTGAACCTTGGACTCACAATGGGGGGACAGACAGCCTCCTCAGGAGGTCAGGTGCTCCTGGATGTCTATTACAACCGCATCAAGGACATGATTGTGGCAGTACCCTACAATATGTTTGTATGGACGTGCGTCAATGTGGGACGCGTGCGCTCGCTCGGCACTGAGTTGACGGTCAGCGGGCACAGTGCCCTCTCTGCCCGGCAATTGCTGAGTGTGCAGGGTACTTACAGTTACCAGCATGTCACCGACCGGGGCACGGCATCGTCGCCATACTATGACTATCAGATTGCTTATATCCCGCTTCACAGTGGATCGTTGAGCCTGGCATGGGACAACCCCTGGCTGTGCGTCAGTGTCAGCGGATCGGGTGTGAGCAGCCGTTGGCCCAACAACTCTCACTACCCGGGTACGCGGGTCCCTGGCTATTGGCTCACGGGTGTGACGCTGTGGTGCAAGCTGAGCCTCTTCGGCTGCAACTGGACGGTCAGAGGCGATCTCAGGAATATCTTCAACAGACAATACAGCATCGTGTACCATTATCCCATGCCAGGACGAAGTTGGATGGTAAGCCTAAAATATGAATTGTAGGTGAATATTAATATCAAT
>CALJCU010000444.1 GCA_938023885.1 uncultured Prevotella sp.
CGACCTGAAGTGGGAGACCAAGAGCACCTTTGATGCCGGACTCGACTTCTCGGCTTTTGGCAACCGACTCAACATCACGCTCGACTGGTACACCTCAAAGACAAAGGACCTGCTCTATACCTATACCGTGCCCGTGCCGCCGTTCACCTACGAGAAACTGCTTGCCAACATGGGTGAGATGAGCAACCACGGATTCGAGATCGGCATCCGCGGGGATATCATCAAGACGCGTGACTTCACCTTCAACTCCGGGCTCAACCTCAGCTTCCAGAGCAATAAGCTCAATTCGCTTTCTGGTACCTACAAAGGCCAACAGCTCACAACGTCGGAGCATATCATGGTGGCCCGCATCAATGCTGCCGGCCTGACGCAGAACTACGGCGTCACTTACCTGATGGAAGGGCAGCCTATCGGCGTGTTCTATCTGCCTCATTGCGAGGGTATTGACAAGGACGGAAAGTACATCATCTCTGACCTTGACGGCAACAAGACCATTGATACAGGCGACTCCGGCGACCGCCGTATCTGTGGACAGGCGATACCGAAGGCCTATCTCGGATGGGATTTCAGCTTCGCATATAAGAACTGGAGCCTCTCCATGCAGTTCAACGGCGCTTTCGGACATAAGATCTACAACGGCACTTCGATGACCTACAGTGACCTCTCCAACTTCCCCACTTACAATGTCCTGGCCGACGCGCCCGCAAAGGGTATCAAGGATAAGGTCATCTCTGACTATTGGCTCGAGAAGGGCGACTATGTCAACTTCGAGTATGTACAGCTCAGCTACACGCTCAACCAGAAGCAGCTCAAGTGTAAGTATATCCAGAACATCAAGCTCGGACTGGCTGTCAACAACGTTTGCACCATTACAGGCTACAATGGCCTCACGCCAATGATCAACTCCGCATCGCTCATCGAGCAGTCGGAAGGCACAACGAGCTATGGCACCCTCGGCGTTGACGATAAGCGTATCTACCCGCTCACACGCACGTTCTCTTTCAACGTGGGCATCACATTCTAAACCTTTAATGTATCTGTCATTATGAAAAAGCATATATTTGGAATAGCCCTCCTCTCAACGGCACTGCTCACAGCCTGCTCGCTTGATGAGAATCCCAAGAGCTCATTCAACGAGGATGAGGCTTTCAAAAACGCGACGCTGACTTACGTCAACTCTGTAGCCAACGTCTATTCTGCCATTGGCGACGGTCTCTACGGCGGCACCGACTGCGTGCATACGCTGCAGGAGTTCATGTCGGACGCCACCATGCTGCCTGGAAGGCAGGGCGACTGGGTGGACGGCGGTAAATGGCAAAACATGTTCCTCCACAACTTTGAGTCGTCTGTCGACACTTATTCCAACGTCTGGAACCACCTGTATAAGATCATCGGCCTGTGCAATTCCAGCATCGACAAGCTCACGCCGATGCTCACCGCGCATCCCGACTATAAGACCTATGTAGCGGAGCTGAGAGCCCTGCGCGCAGTCTACTATTATTATGCCATGGACTTTTTTGCCCAGGTACCGGTAGTGACCTCTTCGACACAGGTCACCAACGAGGTGAAACAGAGCAACCGTAGCGACGTGTTCAAGTTTGTCACCTCTGAGCTGGAGGAGGCGTTGCCTGACTTAGGTGAAGGACATTGCCAGAATACGGGTGAGTATTATGGCCGCATCACCAAGGCCGTGGCTTATATGTGTCTGGCCAAATGCGCCATCAACGCGCCTGTCTATACCATTGATGACACCAGTGCCGACAGTTATAAGATGTTTGTCGGAGATGATATGAGTAAGGCAGCCAAGGCCAGTGAGACTCTTGGAGATGCCGTCACGGCTAAAGGCATGGCTATCATGATGAAAGTTGACGGGCAGGAGCGCAACTGCTGGGAGACCGTGAAATACTGTGTGGACCGGATCAAGGCGCAAGGCTACTCGCTAATGGCTAACTATTCGGATAACTTCCTTAAGGCTAACGAGGCCTCCACGGAGAATATCTTCGTGCGTCCCAACGACGACAAGACGTATAAGATCACCGATTATAACCTCATGCGCTCGCTCCATTACAATCACGCCTCTGCCATCGGATACTCAGGATGGAACGGCGCCTGCGGCACGGTGCGTGCCATGAAGGTCATGGGATATGGCACAAAGGATGAAGATCCGCGACTCAGGCTGAACTACTGGTGCGACCGTGACTTCGAGACCGAACAGCACACAGGGTCACTCAGTGACGGAGCCACGAAGACTCCGCTCGAGTATGAGCCGCTCAAGGCTATGGTTAACTTCAGCAACGATGCCGACCTGCACGACGTGAAATGCGCGGGCGCACGCTTCAAGAAATATGAGTATGACAGGACGGCTTCCTCACAGGGACAAAACAATAACGACCTTGTCGTCTGGCGTTATGGAGATGCCCTGTTGCTCAAGGCGGAGGCAGAATATCGTCTCGGCGACAAAGCCGGAGCTTTAGTGCTTGTCAACGAGATCAGAAACCGCGCGAAAGCCACACCCCGCACATCGCTCTCACTCAATGATATCCTCGATGAGCGCATGATAGAGCTGGCCTGGGAAGGCATGCGCAGGCAGGACCAGATACGGTTCGGCACCTTCACCGAGCCTACCGTGGATCGCTATCCCGGTGTGCCGCATAGCTCACTCGCCGGCGACTACAACAACGACAAGACAGGATACACCTGTGTCTATCCCATCCCTTATTCAGTGTTGAACCTCAATAAGAATCTCAAGCAGAATCCGGGGTACAGTAAGTAGTGCCCGAAGATGGGATATACCGTCCCGCCTTTATTGCTGTCTCACCGTCTCTCTCCTACAAATAGGAGAGAGACGGTTGATGTCGTTTGAAGGAATGACTGTTAACGAACAACTTAAAAACTCATATTATGCGAAAACTATTATTGACTACAGCCATGGCGCTTGCCCTTTCATCAGCCGCGGCCCAGGGTGTCGATCCACGGGGGCCGGAATGGCTCCATGACGCCGTATTTTACCAGATTTACCCATCCTCCTACATGGACTCTGACGGGAACGGCATTGGAGACCTTCCGGGCATCACCTCGAAACTCGACTATATCAAAAGCCTCGGTGTCAATGCGCTGTGGCTCAATCCGTGCTTTGAGTCGGGATGGTTTGACGGTGGCTACGATGTCATCGACTTTTATAAGATAGACCCGCGCTTCGGGACCAACACCGACATGGTGACGCTTCTGCGCGAGGCTCACAAAAGAGGCATTAAAGTGTGTCTCGATCTCGTGGCCGGCCACTCCAGCGTAAAGTGCCAATGGTTCAGGGAGAGTGCCAATGGCGACCGGAACGGGCGCTATGCAGACTACTATATCTGGACCGATACGATCAGCAACCAGGATAAACAGGAGATTGCCAGACGGCATCAGGAGCCCAATCCGCAGTCGTCGACGATTGGCCGTTATGTCGAGTTGAACGCTCCAAGAGGCAAGTATTACGAGAAGAACTTCTTTGAATGCCAGCCCGCCCTGAACTATGGCTTTGCCCGTCCCGACCCGAACCATCGGTGGGAACAGCCCGTTACGGCTCCCGGACCGCAGGCCCTGCGCCGTGAGATGCGCAATATCATGGCTTTCTGGTTTGACAAAGGCGTGGACGGTTTCCGTGTCGACATGGCGGCTTCACTCGTGAAGAACGACCCCGGGAAAGTAGAGACCTCAAAGCTCTGGAACGAGATGCGGGCGTGGAAGGATGAGTATTATCCACAGTGTGTGCTTATCTCAGAGTGGGCTAACCCAACGGTCGCGGTTCCGGCAGGATTCAACATCGACTTCATGATTCACTTCGGTGTGCCTGGTTACGGATCAATGTTCTTTGCACGTAATACTCCTTGGGGCAAGCTGCGTCCGTGGGAGGAGGCAAAGAAAGCTTATCAGTATTGCTACTTCGACAAGGAAGGCAAGGGCAGTCTCGATGAGTTCGTGAAGAACTACTCGCATTCTTACTTCAACACGCGCGACAAGGGATACATTGCTATTCCGTCAGCCAACCACGACTATCAGCGTCCGAATATCGGTTCACGCAACACCCCTGACCAACTGAAGGTAGCCATGACATTTTTCCTCACCATGCCCGGCGTGCCGTTCATCTATTATGGTGATGAGATAGGCATGAAATATGAGATGAATCTTCCGAGTAAGGAAGGCTCCAATGAGCGTGCCGGCACGCGTACGCCGATGCAGTGGGCCCCCGGAGCCACAGCGGGCTTCTCCACCTGCACGCCGGACAAGCTCTATCTGCCTGTGGCAACGGATGGCGGAAAGATAACAGTGGCCTCGGAGGAGAAAGATCCCAACTCGATGCTCAACTATACCCGTCGTCTGATACAGTTGCGCCATGCCACGCCTGCTCTCGGCAACCTTGCTGACTGGAAAGTCATCAGTGACCTCAAGCAGCCTTACCCGATGGTCTATGAGCGCAAGTCGGGCGACCAAGTCTGCATCATTGCCCTCAACCCCAGTGGCAGGGCCGTGAAGGCTGTGCTGCCGCATGTCTCTACAGTGGGGTCGCCTACGGATAATTCTGCCTTAGAGCAGAGTAATGAGAAGGTAAAGACTTCCAAGCCAAAGACATTGATTGTCACGGGGAAAGCCAACTATAGGAGCGGGAAGAACGATATAGTGACATTGGGCCCTGTCTCCGCTGCCGTATTCACGGTTAAATAATCAATATGAGACCATTATCTCTTTTATTATTGGTGACCTTAGCTTGCCCTGTATTCCTCTCTGCACAGAACATCTATGACAATGCGAAAGACGCGGAGCAAGCCATCAGGGTTCATGTCAACACTGACAGAGAGCCTGTCGTTAAGGGCAAGTATCAGCCTACATGGGAGAGCCTGTCCGACTATCAGTGCCCCGAGTGGTTCCGTGATGCGAAGTTTGGCATATGGGCTCATTGGGGACCGCAGTGTGAGCCCGAATATGGTGACTGGTTCGGCCGTTGCATGTACATTGAAGGCAACGACCAGTATACGTATAGTAAGATGACGAGGGGCCTGCAGCGCGACTTCGGCTTCAAGGACTGGATCCACGAGTGGAGAGCTGAGAACTGGAATCCCGACTCTCTCGTAGCACTATATAAACAATGTGGAGCGAAGTATTTCTTTGCCTTAGCCAACCATCATGACAACTTCGACCTCTGGGACAGTAAGTACCAGCCTTGGGACGCGGTGAATATGGGTCCCAAGAAGAATATCATCGCCGGATGGGCTACTGCATGCAGGAAATACGGTCTTCCGTTGGGTTTGAGCGTTCATGCGGCGCATGCCTGGACCTGGTATGAGACATCACGTGGAGCTGACAAGAAAGGGACGTTCCGTGGCCAGACTTACGACGGACGGCTCACGAAGGCTGATGGCAGAAGCAGGTGGTGGGAAGGTTACGATCCCCAGGATCTCTATGAGCAACGTCATGTCCTGAGCAAGGATAACAGTGAGTGGGACTGGGATCCGGCGAAGGTCACGCTGCCCGATCAGGCTTACTGCGACAAGTTCTACAACCGCACGATGGACCTCATCAACCGCTACAGCCCTGCCGTCGTCTATTTCGATGACACGGTGCTGCCGCTCTATCCTTTCTGTGATGCGGGTCTCGACATCGTTGCCAGCTATTACAACAAGAGCATGGCGGAGCATAGCGGTCACAACGAAGCGGTGGTGACGGGTAAGGTGCTGAAGCCGTTCCATAAGGATGCTATCGTGTGGGATGTGGAGCGTGGCGCACCCGATGCCATCCAGCCTAAGGCGTGGCAGACCTGTACGTGTATCGGTTCGTGGCATTACGACAAGCGCCGATTCTACGACGGCACTTATAAGAGCGCACAGACTGTCATACAGACCCTTGCTGATGTAGTTAGCAAGAACGGTAACCTCCTCCTGAGTGTGCCTGTGAAGGGCGACGGCACCATCGACTCGCTCGAATACAAGATTGTAAAAGAGATTGGTGCATGGCTGAGAGTCAACGGTGAGGCGATCTATGGCACGCGACCCTGGACGCAGTTTGGCGACGGCCCGGCGCTCCAGGCTAAGAATCCGGTGAAGGCTCAGGGCTTCAATGAAGGAAATGTCCATTACACAGCCGCTGACATCCGTTATACGCAGAAAGGTAATGACCTCTATGCCATCACGATGTGTGCTCCACAGCCAGGCAGTAAGGTCGCTTTGAAGGCCGTGACCAAAGCCCGTAAGGTGTCGCTGCTCGGCTATCCGGGTAAGGTCGCCTATAAACAGACAAAAGACGGTCTGCTGATCACCGTGCCCGAGCAATTGCCGAACCAGATAGCGCTGGCCTTTAAAATAAGGAAATAAGGAACGGTAATAAGGAACGATGAAAACAATGGAAGGAGGAAATAATACTGAAAAGGGAATGATGAAAGGAAGAAACCAAGAATCTTCTGGGTGGAGAATATCGGATTCGAACCGATGACCTCTTGCATGCCATGCAAGCGCTCTAGCCAACTGAGCTAATCCCCCATGAAGATTCTACAGTATAACGTTTGCAAAGGTAAAGGATTATTTTCTTTCCCACAAATTTTTCCGGAAGTTTTTTTGTCGGAGCGTGATATGTGTCTTTTTTGGAAGGCATTGTCGGATGTGGCGGATATGGATAATGTGAATTGTTTTGGTGGAAAAAACGTTTCTGGACGGCTTTGATGCAATAAATCCAAAAGATTATGACACATTATAATATGTGCGATTAGTAGAAAATGGATACCTTTGCGGATAGAAAATATTCTAAAACAAACTTTTAAACATGCGGAATCATTGGTTTCTTTTTATCTTCATGCTCTTGTTGTGTCCATCAGGCAGACTGTATGCGCAGACGGCTCCTGTCTATCATAACCCCGTGCTGTGGGCGGACGTGCCCGACATGGATCTGATACGGGTCGACAGCGACTACTACATGGTGTCAACGACCATGCATCTCATGCCGGGTGGCCCGATCATGCACTCCCGTGACCTGGTCAACTGGCGGACGATAGGTTATCTCTTTGATAAGCTCACCGACTCGCCGAAATACAACATGGAGAATGGCACGGTTTATGGCCGTGGACAGTGGGCCACGTCTCTGAAGTATCACGACGGACGCTTCTATGCACTTTTTGCCCCGAACGACACCCCCGGAGGCGAGACTTATATCATGACCGCTCCCCAGGCGGCAGGTCCTTGGACGCTTGTCAGCCGACTGCCTCATTTCCATGATGCCACGCTCTTCTTCGATACAGACGGCACCCCTTATGTGTTTTATGCGACCGGGGAAATGGTACAGTTGACCAGGGATATGAAGCATGTTGTAGAAGGCTCGCATCATCAGCTCTTCAAGAAAGCGGATATGGACGAGGCGGGATTGCTCGAAGGCTCCCGCGTCGTGAAGGTCCAGGGCAAGTATTACCTGCTGATGATCTCCTGGACCAATGGTCATCCGCGTCGTGAGGTCTGCTTCCGTGCAGACCATATCCTGGGCCCCTACACGAAACGGGTCATCCTGGAGACTTCGTTCGGAGGCTTCGGCGGCGTGGGGCAGGGCACGATTGTCGACACGCCCGACGGCCGTTGGTATGCTCTGATCTTCCAGGACCGTGGCGGGGTGGGGCGTGTGCCGACACTCTCGCCAGTGACATGGCGCGACGGATGGCCCATGGTTGACAGTGTGCCGATGACAGCACCGTGCCCCTTCCCGGAGATGACGAAGCGCGAGAAGTCTCACAGCACGATCGTCTCCAGTGATGACTTCTCATCTCCCCGCCTTGGCCTCGACTGGGAATGGAACCACAACCCAGTAGACAGCGCCTGGTCTCTTGCCGAGCGTAAGGGATGGCTCCGGCTTCATACGGCTTCCGTGGCGCCCAACATCTTCCTTGCCCGCAACATGCTCTCGCAGCGCATGATGGGGCCAAAGACCTCTGCGGTTATCCGAATGGATGTGAAAGGGATGAAAGAGGGTGATGTCGCCGGCTTCTGTGTGTTCCAGAACAATGCGGCGCTCGTGTCGGTCGTTTGTGAAAAAGGAAAAAAATATCTTGTTGCCTCGACAGACTCCATAGAGATGGAACCCAAAGACCACCGTGTCGTCGCCGACCATCGGCAGGAAAGGTACCGTCGTTCCCTTGCGCAGCCTGTCGTGTATCTGAAAGTGTCAGCCGACTTCTCACCGAAAGCCGGAGGAGGAGCCGTGGACAGCGGAAGCCTCGCTTACAGTCTGGATGGAAAGAAGTGGACAACGGTCATCAGCGACTTCCCGCTCGTCTTCGACTGGCAGCGGTTCTTCATGGGAACACGCTATGGCATCTACAACTATGCTACAAAAAGCGCAGGAGGATTTGTCGATGTCGACTATTTCCACCTGCTGTGAACTGCCGGATGGATAAGAAAGAGGTAAGAGGCGTCGGCTTTTTACCTCGTCTTCTTGCCCAAGGCGCCATAGACAATCTTGGCGATGAGCGGACGGGATGTCTCTTCCGTGAGACCGTGGCCGAGGCGTCCGTAGATAAACGGTACCTCCAGACCCTTAATACAATAATGTGTGATGTCGGCCACCATATCGATATTTTCAATATCAAACTCGCCGTCAGCTTTTCCCTCCGCATACACCTTTCGGAACAGTTCCATCTCGTCTTCGTCGAAGTTCTTGCGCACTTTCTCTACGGTCCAGATGTTGCGGAAAAACTCGGCGCGGAGGTTGCCGTTGCGCACTACCGTCTCCTTGATGGAGATAAGGTGAGTGTAGATAAGCTCGATAATCTTATCCTGAGGAGGGATGCGTTTCGCCGCCACTTCATCGAGCTTGTCGCTCAACCGCTCCAGCTCTGACTCGATCACCGCGTAGTAAATATCCTCCTTTCGGCTGAAATAGGTGTAAAGCGTACGGCGTCCTTTCCCCGATGCCACGGCGATGTCGTTCATCGTGGTGCCGTTGAGACCTTTCTTGGCAAAAAGCTGGCGCGCCACATCAACCAGTTTTTGCCGTGTCTTGGATATCGACATTGAATTATCTTTATATAACTGCACGAATACTGCACATTGGTATACTGTGTGCAAAATTATCATTTTTTGATGAGACCGGCAAGTATGCGGGCAGAAAATAACGATATATATGACATTTTTTAAGGTTAGAACGATTTGTGTCCCTTCTTTGACTGATATGCATCCCCATGAGAGCCCTTTTTCAAGTAACTTTGCGGCGAACTGAAATGCTAAGACAACCGGGCCGTATGGAAACGGAGAATTAGTTCTCTATTATTCACACTGTTTCCTATAAAATCTGAAAAAAATATAAGAAAAAGTTGTCTA
>CALJCU010000445.1 GCA_938023885.1 uncultured Prevotella sp.
GTCTTCCTCAGGATAGTTATATGCTTTGAACATCGGCATCTCAGCAGCACTGACATACTGGTCGAGAAGCACATAAGCCTGTTGGTAGTTTTGCTTGCCGATGAAATAGATGCCACCATTGAAAAGATTGGGACGGAGAGTGTTGAGCGTATTGGCATTCTGCTTCCGCATCTTGGGCTTCACCCTACCCTTCTTATCCGGCAAGGCATCGATACTGTCATAATCAGTCATCGCTGTAAACAGGCGGGAAGCGGTATTGAACAAGGAGGCCGTGTCGTATTCCTGCTTGAGATACAACTTCTCGTTTCCTGCCTGATATTGTTTCTGTAGCGATTCGAAGAGTAAGTTCCATATCTTCTCATTGCCTCGGTTGGCTGGGTTCTTGAGCAGTTTCGTCATTGACGCTTCAACCTTGTCAAGGTCTTTGTTGGCCTTGATTTTGTCGAGGGCCTCATTGATCTCCTTCTTCTGTGCATAGATATGTGGAGCACACAGAGGGAGGAATAATAATGACAATATGAATATGAAAATGAACTTTTTCATGATGGTACAAAGTTGACAAAAATGGGAAAGGAACTTTCTTCCTTTCCCATTTAACACATATTCTTATGGGAAATGCGGATCAATTGTTGACGCTGCCGCCCACAATATCCAGCAATTCACTTGTGATCGCAGCCTGACGACTCTTGTTATACTGGAGATTGAGCTCCTTAAGCAGTTCGTCAGCATTATCGGTAGCAGCCTGCATGGCCACCATACGGGCTGCATGCTCAGAGGCATTGCTGTCGAGCAAAGCTGTGTACACCATCAGGTCGAGAGCCTTCGGAACCAGAGAAGAGAGCACTGTCTTCAGGTCCGGTTCGACGATGAAGTCATCATTGAGCGGTTTGACCTCAGCCTCCTGTCTGTTGGCACTACGTCCTTTCCTCCGAAGATACTCCTGTGCCTTGGCCGTAGCCATGTCTGAGGAGAGGTCACGGTCGTTGTCTGCTCCTATAGCCTCTGTCGTGAGGTCAAGAGGCAGATAGCCACGGCGCGTGAGGACCTGCGAGCCAGCACTCTTGAAGTGGTGGTAGATAAGCTCCACTTTGTCGTACTCGTGCTTGGAGTACTTGCTGATGAGCTCTTCTGCGATGGCCCGGCAGTCCGCGGCATTAGGCTTGTCAGCCAACGCCGCGTAGTCGCCGGTGGGTGTGAACCCGAGCTTCTTGACCTTCTCAGCTATCTTGCGGCCAATGGGATAGATGGTGATATCGTTAATGCCTTGAGCTTTGTACCCGTCTATCGCCCGCTGCATCATACGGATGACATTGTTGTTGTATCCGCCACAGAGCGAACTGTTAGACGAATAGACAACGAGGGCCACGCTCTTGATCTCCTTGCGCTCTTCCGTAAGGTCTCCCTCGGCGGCATCAGGCATGGAGACGAGGAACGATTTCAGGATATGCTCCAACAGATTCTCATAAGGGAGCATGTTCTGAATGGCTGTCTGCGCATGGTGAAGTTTCGACGACGCTACCATCTTCATGGCACTCGTTATCTTACGTGTGCTCTGAACAGACGCTATGTGGGTCTTTATCTCTTTTAATGAAGGCATAAGCTATGTTTATTTCTTAAACTGACCGGAAATATTAGCCATCACTCCCTCGATGGTCTTGGTGCATGTGTCGTCAATCTTTCCGGCAGCCAAGGTGTCGATGACATCCTGATGCTGCGTGCGCATCTGCTCAAGGAACTGATCCTGACATTCCCGTACCTTGTCGACAGGCACATCGTGCATCAGACCATGTACGCCACAATAGAGGATGGAGATCTGCTCTCCAACGGACATCGGACTATACTGCGGCTGGATAAGCAACTGGTTGTTCTTACGACCGCGGTCGATGGTCATGGCTGTCACAGGATCCATATCGCTGGAGAACTTAGAGAAGCTCTCAAGCTCACGGTACTGTGCCATGTCGATCTTCAGCGTTCCGGCAACCTTCTTCATGCTCTTGATCTGTGCGGAACCACCCACACGGCTCACAGAGATACCGACGTTGATGGCGGGGCGGAAACCCTGGTTGAAGAGGTCTGTCTCCAGATAGATCTGCCCATCGGTGATGGAGATGACGTTCGTAGGAATGTAAGCCGACACATCGCCTGCCAGTGTCTCAATGATAGGCAGCGCCGTGAGCGAGCCACCTCCTTTGACGTGACCTTTCATCGACTCCGGCAGATCGTTCATCTGCTCAGCCACCTCCTGCTGCTCGTTGATCTTTGCAGCACGCTCCAACAGACGGGAGTGGAGGTAGAACACATCACCCGGGTAAGCCTCACGGCCTGACGGACGACGCAGAATCAGGGACACCTCACGGTAGGCCACTGCCTGCTTGGACAGGTCGTCGTAGACCACAAGGGCATCGAGGCCACGGTCACGGAAATACTCACCGATAGCGGCACCGGCGAACGGTGCATAGTACTGCATGGCGGCAGGGTCAGCAGCCGTAGCGCTCACGATGATGGTATAAGGCAGAGCACCGTGCTCCTTCAGGATCTGCACGAGGGCTGCTACTGTACTTGCTTTCTGACCGATGGCGACATAGATGCAATATACAGGCTTGCCTGCCTCATAGTTGTTTTTTTGGTTGATAATGGTATCGATAGCGATAGCCGTCTTGCCTGTCTGACGGTCGCCAATGATGAGCTCACGCTGTCCGCGACCGATAGGAATCATGGAGTCGATAGCTTTCAGACCCGTCTGCAGAGGCTGCTTAACGGGCTGGCGGTAGATCACGCCCGGAGCCTTACGGTCGAGCGGCATTTCGAAGGCACCGGTCAGGTCGATGTCTCCCTTACCGTCGATAGGCTGTCCGAGCGTGTTGACAACGCGCCCGAGGAAGTTGTCGTTGACACGGATGGAAGCGATACGATGTGTACGTTTCACTTTCATACCTTCCTCAATACCTGAGGAAGGACCGAGCAGGATACAACCCACATTGTCTTCCTCCAGGTTCATGACGATAGCCATGGTGCCGTTCTCAAACTCGAGCAACTCACTGGCCTCGGCATTGCGCAGTCCATAGACGTGAGCCACACCATCACCTACAGTGAGGGTGGTGCCCACTTCATCAAACCGTTCCTCCGAGTTGACGCCTTCAAGTTGCCTGAGCAACACTTCCGACACCTCGCTTGGTTTTAATTTATCACTCATGAATTAACAAAATCGTTTAATTTTCAATTCTCAATATCAAGTCCTTACACTGTCATCTGCTGAAGCACGTTGTTGAGCTTCGTCTTCACACTGGCATCGAGGCAGTAAGTATCATACTCAAGGATAAATCCTCCGATGATACTCGGGTCTACCTCCGTGTTGAACTCCACGTTACCGTGTGTGCGGTTCTCAACCATCTGTTTCATCTTAGCCTCTGTCTGTGCGGATACGGGCACGGCAGTGGTGAGCTTTCCGCGGATAATGTTCTTGTGTCTGCGGTAAAGGGTGATATAAGCCGCAGCCATGAACTGTAGGACCGACTCGCGTCCTTCCCGGAACACGAGCTCTAGGAACCTTACAGTCAGGTCAGTGGCTTCTCCTCCACAGGCAGTCTTCAGCAAAGACAGTTTCTTGTCGTTGTCAAGAGTAGGATTGTCTATCGTGAATCGAAGTTGGGGCACTTGGAGGTAGTTGTTCGAGAGCGTCTGCATCCCGGCATAGACAGTGTCCTCCTGTTTGAGCCGGATGGCACTCTCCAGAAGAGCCCTAGCATATCTTACTGCTATTAAACCTCTATCCATAGACAATAATTATTAAAATTTATTCATTGGCTGCCTTATCGGAGACGGCAACTTCATCAAGCATTTTGTTGATTAATTCCATCTGCTTGTCATCAGTCGAAAGCTGTTGCTTGACAATCTTCTCAGCAATCTTGACAGAGAGCTCAGCGACCTGTGCGCGGATCTCACGTACAGCCTGCTGCTTCTCCTGTTCAATCTCCGCCTTGGCATCGCTGATGAGCTGTGCTCCGCGATCCCTTGCCTGTTCCTCAGCTTTGGCGACGATAGCATCACGGGTTGCTGTGGCCTCTTTGAGGACCACTGCTTGTTTCTCGCGTGCTTCCTGCAGAATGGATTCTCCTTCTTTTTGAATGTTGGCAAGCCTCTCATTGGCTTCGTGTGCCTTCCTCAGACTGTCATCGATGTAGTCCTTGCGCCCCTTGACCATCTTTGTGATGGACGGGAACCCCCATTTCCACAGGATGGCCAGCACGATGAGGAAGACAAGCGTCATCCAGAAGAGCAGGCCTGTACTTGGCAATAATAAATCCATACGCAGTCGTTAAGTTCGTTTATGATTAGATGCAGAGGAAAGCAACGACCACAGCAAACAATGCGACACCCTCAATCAGAGCGGCGGCGACAATCATAATTGTGAAGATCTTGTTGATGACCTCCGGCTGGCGAGCCATTGCGTCCATGGCCTGACCGCCGATGCGACCGATACCGATACCTGCGCCGATGGCTGCAAGACCAACACCCAAACCAACGCCTAATTTACCAAGGCCTGCTGCTGCGGCCTGTAATACTAATGCTGAAATCATAGTTGTAATGTTTTAATATTTTAAATTATTGTTTATTCTGTATTATATTACTGGGTTGTCTTTCGGTCCGTTTTTTGACTTATTCGCCTTTTGAGCGGGCCAGTCCAATAAAGGTTGCGCTCAGCATGGTGAATACCATTGACTGGATGAAGCAGACTAGAAGTTCGAGGCACATCATAAAGATACTCATCAAGATGCTGAGGGAAGACATTCCCACAGCAATACCGATGCCCATCGATGCAACAACGAAGATGATACAAGTCAGCGACAGAGCAATGGCGTGTCCGGCCATCATGTTGGCGAAAAGTCGGATCATCAGAGCAAAAGGTTTAGTGAAGATGCCGACGAATTCAATCAGTGGAATCAGCGGAAAAGCTTTCAGAGCCAAAGGCACATCGGGCCAGAAAATGTCTTTCCAGTAATGCCTGGAACCGCTGAACTGTGTGATGATGAACGTACAGAGTGCTAGGAAGAACGTGCATGTGATGTTACCCGTAAGGTTACCGCCACCCGGCGGAAACGGTATGATGCCCATCAAATTACACGTGAGGATGAAGAAGAAGCAAGTGAGCAGATAAGGAGAATACTTCTCGTAACCCTCCCCTATTCCCGGCTTCACAATATTGTCTTCAACCCATGACACAAGCATCCCCATCAATCCTGTGAACCCACCGGGTGCGGGGTCGCTGGCCTTGTGCTTGCGGTACCATCTTGCCGGTAAGAGGATGCAGAGCAAGAGGATGATGGAGTCGATGGAAAGTACAGCCACTGTCTTCGTGATACTGATATCAAAAGGCAGAACCTCTTTGCTTCCTTGCAGTTCCACAATCTTTCCTGCATACTCCCCCTGACTGGCTATGGCGAGGTTGAACGGACCCTGACGATAGCCCTTGCTGTCGGTCTCCTCAGCAAACTTAGCTGTGCTGAAGACGTGCCAGCCCGTGGAACTCTTCACGATTACCGGCAGGTTGATAACAACGTGTTTCTTGCCGATATCCGTGATATGCCAGTCGTAAGAATCCTTGATATGTCCTACAACGATCTGAGACGTATTGAGCTTTCCTCCTCCCTTGTCGGCGGCTGAAGCCGGGACAGCGAGGATGAGTGCCAATAGGAAACAGATGATATGATCTAAATATCTCATTATTCTTAGAGCTTTAATGTTTCTTTGTCAATGTCAAGGCCATCATCACCACATACATGGCGAACACCATGATAACGAAGGCTTTTGACTGTGCCATGCTCCTGGAGATGGACCACACATACACGCCAACGACGAGTAAGACTGCCAACACCCGGAACACAGCATAGGCAAGATAGAATTTTACTATCTGCTCCGGAGCCTTTGACTTCACGAAGTCGCAGCCTTTCATCCACCCCATGCCCAACAGTGCGAACAGAGCCGCACAGAGGAAAATAGTCAGTGGCGATGGCATAGGCTGCTGATGATTGCCATGGCAATGAGCCATAAGATGAGAACGATGAGAGCGACTGTCACAACGGTATTGACATACCCGTAAGCACGGGAGACATTCAGGCCCAGGAGCGTCAGCAATGTGACGCCTGCGATGACCCAGATACCTATCTGCCTTATCTTCTTTGTACGTGTCATATATCGTTTGATGTTCGCTCTCGGAAACCTTATCAGATCTCCACACAAAGGCTGATCTCGTTTTTCTTTACTTCTACGAAACCACCTTGTATGTCGAGTTTCTGAGCTCCGTCCTTACCTTTATATTCCACTTCTCCCTTTTCGAGTGACGAGATGATTGGTGCGTGGTTGTCGAGCACCTCAAAGCTGCCTTGTGTTCCGGGCACCTTGAGGCTCTCCACCTCACCGTCATAGATCACCTTCTCAGGAGAAATAACCTTTAACCTTAACATAAGCTACCTTTTTAGTTTGAGTCGCTTACGCCTTAGCCTCTTCAATAAGCTTCTTACCTTTGGCGATAGCGTCCTCAATGGTACCAACGTTCATGAAGGCCTGCTCCGGCAGGTCATCGACCTCACCGTCGAGGATAGCGTTGAAGCCCTTGATGGTATCTTCGATGCTTACCATCACACCCTTGACACCCGTGAACTGCTCTGCCACGGTGAACGGCTGTGAGAGGAACCTCTGCACGCGACGGGCACGGTTCACGACGAGCTTATCCTCATCGGAGAGCTCATCCATACCGAGGATGGCGATGATATCCTGCAGCTCCTGATAGTGCTGCAGCGTCTCCTTTACACGCTGAGCGCAGTCGTAGTGCTCCTTACCCACGATCAGCGGGTCGAGGATACGGGAGGTTGAAGCCAGCGGGTCAACGGCCGGGTAGATACCGAGCTGTGTGATCTTACGGTCAAGCACCGTTGTTGCATCAAGGTGGGAGAAGGTTGTGGCAGGAGCCGGGTCGGTCAAGTCATCGGCAGGCACATACACGGCCTGTACAGATGTGATAGAACCTTCCTTCGTAGAAGTGATTCGCTCCTGCATGGCACCCATCTCTGAGGCCAGCGTAGGCTGATAACCCACGGCCGATGGCATACGGCCGAGCAGTGCGGAGACCTCTGAACCGGCCTGCGTGAAACGGAAGATGTTATCGATGAAGAACATGATGTCGGCAGGACCGCCGTCCTTGCCTCCATGGTCACGGAACTCCTCAGCGATCGTCAGACCCGAGAGAGCCACGCGGGCACGTGCCCCTGGCGGCTCATTCATCTGTCCATAGACAAGGGTAGACTGCGACTTGCCGAGCTCCTCGGGATCGACGAGCGACAGATCCCACTTACCTTCATCCATGGCCTTGCGGAACTTTTCACCGTAGCGGATGACGCCTGAGTCGAGCATGTCGCGGATCAGGTCGTTACCCTCACGTGTGCGCTCACCCACACCGGCAAACACCGAGTAACCTGCACGGCCCTTGGCGATGTTGTTCATGAGTTCCATGATAAGCACGGTCTTGCCTACACCGGCACCGCCGAACAGTCCGATCTTACCACCTTTCATGTAAGGTTCCAGCAGGTCGATGACCTTGATACCCGTAGGAAGCATCTCTTTGTGGGTCGAGAGGTCCTCAAACTTTGGAGCGGAACGGTGGATAGGGTAGCTGCCTTTCATGTCGAGGGGTTTCATACCATCGATAGGCTGGCCTATCACGTTCATCATACGGCCGCGAATCTGGTCGCCTGCAGGCATCTGGATAGGTGCGCCTGTGGGAATCACCTCCAGGCCTCTCTCAAGTCCGTCGGTAGAGTCCATGGCGATACAGCGCACGGTGTCCTCACCGATGTGCTGCTCTACCTCAATGACAACAACTTTGCCATCAGGGCGTGTCACCTTCATAGCCTCGTAAATCTTTGGCAGCACCTTCTCGGAATCCTGACCCTGCGTGTCGAAACAAACATCGATGACAGGGCCGATAATCTGGGAGATATGCCCGTTAATCTGTGACATAGAATATCTTTTTAATAATATCTTTTTAATGATTAGATGCTTAGTTCGTCAAGCACTTCAATAAGCTTGCGGTCGAAAGGCTTGTCAGAGCGGATAGCCTCAGACAGTGGCACGTAGACCACTTCGTTGTTGTGGATGCCGACCATGATGTTGCGCTGGCCCTGCAGGATAGCTTCCACGGCTCCTACACCTGTGCGGCTGGCAAGGATACGGTCGTGAGCCGACGGACGCCCACCACGCTGTACATATCCGAGGATAGAGACACGTACGTCAAACTCGGGGAACTCCTTCCTCACGCGGTTGGCGTAATACATAGCGCCGCACTTCGGACTTTCCGAGACAATGACGATACAACTCTTCTTCGACTTACGGATACCGCGCTCCATGAACTTGGCAAGCTGGTCAACATCGGTGGAGTCCTCCGGGATGATGGCAGCCTCCGCACCGCTGGCGATGGCCGAGTTCTGTGCGAGATAGCCTGCATCGCGCCCCATGACCTCCACGAAGAAGATGCGCTCATGGCTCTGTGCGGTATCGCGGATGCGGTCCACACATTCTACTATAGTATTAAGAGTGGTGTCGTAACCAATCGTTGTATCTGTGCCGTAAAGATCATTGTCTATAGTCCCGGGAAGGCCGATACAACAAATGTCATAATTTTGGGCGAAATCCCTGGCACCGGTCAATGAGCCGTTTCCGCCGATGACTACAAGAGCATCGATTCCCTCTTTCTTAAGATTTTCATAAGCTTTGTCGCGTCCCTCCTGAGTCATGAAAGCCTTCGAACGGGCAGTCTTCAGAATAGTGCCGCCCTGCATGATGATACCCGAAACATTCTCGGTAGTGAAAGGCTTGATGTCGTCATCTATCAGACCGTCGTAGCCGCGGTAGATGCCTTTGATGTTAAAGCCGTTACAGATTCCGGCACGTGTGACTGCGCGGATGGCTGCGTTCATGCCGGGTGCGTCGCCCCCCGATGTAAGAATTCCGATAGTCTTAATCTTCGCCATATCGTGGTCCTCTTTTGTGGTTTTATTTATAAGCTTGTTTTTCTTTATTTATGAGCAAAGTTAAATATTAATCTTAAAACTTCCAAAGTAATGATAGTTTTTTATATACGTTTAACGAAAAAATGAATGCAAATTATACCATTTGTAACATCGGTTACACAGTTTGTGGGGTTATGACTATAGGTGAGATAAACCTTGATCTTAATTTCTCTGACGCTTCGCATTTCATTAAATTTTTCTATAAACTTTATGGTCAGAGACCCACAGAATATAGAAATTCACATTCTCAGCCAAAACCTTG
>CALJCU010000446.1 GCA_938023885.1 uncultured Prevotella sp.
AAGGTAATACTCAAGACAACAGAGTTGTAATCACAAATCACTCTAAACATCATGGTATTGTCACGTCAGATGCTGTAAGATTCGGTGGCGGTATGGGCAACATAGAACGTAACGGATCTGTTAGCGGACTGCCCCGGGCACTTGAAGGTGCCAGATACGCTGCTCAATGGGCAGGCGCTCCCTACGATGTTTATGGGGGGAAGAAAGGAACAGACGACTACGGTGACGACATCAATGTCCGCTCACTGATGTCCAACTGGCTGTCGGGAGGTTCTGTCTTTAACCCTGTACAGGATGGGAAACATGTTCCTATCGAACTGTCCCTCGCCGTGCACAGCGATGCCGGGTATGCTTTGGACGGTAAGTCACGCTGGGGAACACTTGCTGTCTGCACCACCGACTTCAACGACGGACAGTTGGCTTCGGGGATCACACGACAGGCTTCAAAACTGTTGGCGAGCGACTTACTCAACAATACCGTCAAGGATCTGAGCGCGAAGTATGGCACCTGGCCAAAGCGTTATCTTTGGGACCGAAACTATTCGGAGACACGGCTGCCTGCCGTACCCTCCGCTATCGTTGAGACGATGTCGCATCAGAACTTCCCTGACATGCTCCTCGGTCAGGATCCTAACTTCAAATTTGATTTGGCACGCTCCCTCTACAAAACCATCACACGATATATCAACGGCATGCACGGAGAAGCGACAGTCATCGAACCATTGCAGCCTCTGAACATCGCCGTAGTACAAAAGAAAGGCCGTGCCTCACTGAGCTGGACATCACAGAGTGACCCTCTGGAGCCTACAGCAGACCCTTCCTATTACATTGTCTATACAGCTATAGGAAATGGAGGCTTCGACAACGGTGTGAAAACTTCCCGTCCCTCTTATACCATTTCTTTGCAACCTGGCATTCCTTATCACTTCAAGGTCACTGCTGTCAACCGTGGCGGTGAAAGTTTCCCGTCTGAAGTCGTATCGGTTTTGTATGAGCCCAAAGCGACGAGGACCGTGCTTGTCGTCAACGGTTTCCACCGCCTCTCCTCACCTGCTGTCATCAACGATGGTCAACGACAGGGATTTGATCTTGATGAGGACGTGGGTGTGTCGTATGGACTTACCGGCGGATGGAGCGGCAGACAGACTTCATTCGACATGAGCCAGATGGGGTCGGAAACAAGTAGCGGATTAGGCTTTAGCGGAAATGAGCTTGTAGGACATTTCATCGCAGGAAACACTTTTGATTACATTACGGAGCATACAAAAGCCATCGCTACTGCACATAGTTATAATGTGGCAAGTTGCTCTTCGAGAGCTATAGAGACGGGTATCGTTAACATGAACGATTACGATGCCGTGGATCTTATTCTCGGTCTGGAGAAATATGCGGCAACACAGACGAGGTACTACCGTACCTTCTCTCCTGCGATGAGGCAGAAGATCAGCGATTATCTCTCCCGGGGCGGCAAGGCGCTGGCAAGCGGTGCCTATATCGGGACGGACAATGACGGTCAGGAAGACAGTTTGTGGTTGGATCATACCTTGCACATTGACTGGAACGGAAGTCTCAAGACAGACACTATCAATGGTATCAGTGGACTGGGTATCAACAACTTCGACATCTATCGGACGCTGAATCCTGACCATTACTGTGTGCAACATGCTGACAAGCTCTCTCCTGCTGCCGACGCATTCTGCGCCATGACGTACAGTGACGGAAGTCCTGCTGCCGTAGGCTTTGAACGGAAAACCACTCAGTCGCGTCGAACTCAGCGCACGTTCATTATGGGATTTCCTCTTGAGAGCGTTACGGACAGTGCCACACGAGACAATATCATGAGAGGCATCCTTGCCTTCCTATTGAAAGATTGAAATAACCCTTATAAAGACATTAAACATTAATACTATGAAGATTCAAGCCAACCCATCGGGAACAAGAAGTATCGAGGTGACAGAGAGGCACCTTGAGACCATTGATAAATATTCTCTTCTCCGTAACCTTATCGACAGCAACGGCATCATCGACGAGGCAGTGCTCGACAAGCTCCGGTTCAACGTTCGCGGACTGCTCGAAGGTGCTGCGGGCACGGATCGTGACCTCCTCGACCTTTGCCTTGACGTGCTCTATAACAATAATATGAAAGCTTTCGGTCTGCACGAGCTTGTCCTGCTCTACATCAAATGGAAGAATGAGAACCAGGGCAAGGAAAACGACGACCCGGGCGAAGTGACTGACTAAGCATGCCCATGAATCATAACAACGGCCCCTTGCTCACGGACTTTCTTCCTACTACCAAGAAGGAATGTGAGCTACGGGGATGGACCCAGCTCGACGTCATTCTTTTCTCAGGCGATGCCTATGTCGACCACCCGGCATTTGGCGCCGCCGTCATTGGTCGTATCATAGAAGCGGCAGGCTATAAGGTTGCCATTGTGCCGCAACCCGACTGGCATGGCGACTACCGGGACTTCAAGAAGCTGGGACGACCACGTCTCTTCTTCGCCGTATCACCGGGAAACATGGACAGTATGGTAAACCGCTATACTGCCAACCGCCGTATGCGTCACGACGACGCATACAGCCCTGACTCGCGCCATGGCATGCGGCCCGATTATCCGAGTATCGTTTATACGAAGATCCTCAAACAGCTCTTCCCTGATGTACCCGTAGTGCTCGGTGGCATCGAGGCCTCCATGCGCCGTTTCACGCATTACGACTATTGGCAGGATAAGCTCCTTAAGCCTATCCTCTGTTTGAGTGGAGCCGACTTCCTGCTCTATGGCATGGGAGAGAAGAACACCGTAGCGCTCTGTAATGAGGTGGCATCGGGAAAACCGATCAATGAGATAGGAGATATTCCGCAAACTTCTTTCCTGCGTCGTGAGGAAGACATCCCAGGCGGCATCAAAGACGATGACATCGTACTCCACTCCTATGAGGAATGTCTGCGAAACAAGAAGGCTCATGCAGAAAACTTCCGCCATATTGAGGAGGAGTGTAACCGTATGCACGGTCAGCGTATGCTACAGAAAGCAGGCAATGTCTATGTCGTGCAGAACCCGATGTACCCGCCATTAAAAAGTGAGGAGTTGGATGCATCTTTCGACCTTCCTTATACGCGTCTGCCCCATCCCAAATATAAAGGCAAGACCATTCCGGCCTACGAGATGATCAAGTTCTCCATCAACATGCACCGGGGCTGTTTCGGTGGCTGTGCATTCTGTACCATTTCTGATCATCAGGGAAAGTTTGTCGTGTGCCGTTCTAAAGAGAGTATCCTTAAAGAGGCAAGGAAGATCATCTCCATGCCCGACTTCAAAGGCTATATCTCCGATCTCGGCGG
>CALJCU010000447.1 GCA_938023885.1 uncultured Prevotella sp.
ACACCGCGTCGGCGGTGGTCTCACTGTCTGTATGTGGCTTTTGATCCAACTCGCCGGTGCATGATGTCAGTGCGCCAAGAACCAGGGCTATTAGAAAATATGTTTTCTTCTTCATCGTTTTTAGTTTTTAGAATTCGAGTCCAATAGTCAGTGAATAAGTTCTCGGACGGGGGTAGACAGTCATGTCTATACCGCTCTGACACTCTGGATCAACACCTTTATATTTTGTGATGGTGAATACGTTCTGCATCATCAGTGAGGCATTGAGTGAGAGCCACTTCGTCACTTTGCCGAAGTTGTACGACAGCTGGATGTTGTCCATCTTCAGGAACGAGGCATTCTCGACATAGTAGTCGTTCTCATACTGCCTCTTTTGGAAGCCTGTGCTCAGATAACTGGTGTTGAGACGGTTGAGCTGATAGTCGTTGTACGACATCGTCTCCCATGCTCCGGTGTTCATAGCCATGCCGTTGTACAGGTAGTTGCCGACACTGGCACGAAGCGATGTGCTCAGTGTGAACTTCTTCCATCTTACCGATGTTGAGAGTCCGAACATCCATTTCGGTGCCGGAGAGTGATAATGGTACAGGTCGTGTGAGTCGACTACGCCATCACCGTTGAGGTCGGCATAGAGACCCTCGATAGGCTTGCCGTTCTCGTCATATATCTGCTTGTACACATAGTAGCTGTATGGCTCATACCCCTCAGAGAGCACCTGCACATAGTGTGACTCTATGGCTCCGGCCGGAGTGTTAGGAGATTCCGTACGGTCGTTCAGTCGCAGATTGGTGATCTTGTTACTCTGCCACGTAGCGTTGCCGCTGATATTCCACTCCCAGTTCTTGGTCTGTATGGGTGTGGCATTTATAGAGATCTCTATACCTTTACTCGTTATGTTTCCGACATTGCTGAGCATCTGCTTGTTGAAGTTGGTGCCGGCGGCAACGGGCACAGTAGCGAGCAGGTCTTCGGTCTTGCGATAGTAGTAGTCGAACGAGCCTGTTACATGGTCGCCGAGAATACCGAAGTCAAAGCCCCAGTCCCATGCTTTCGTGGTCTCCCACTTAAGGTCTGAATTGTAGGCCGAAGGCCGATAGGTAGCGATAGGAGTGTGGTCGAACATATAGTATGCTCCGCTCTGGCTGAGCGTGTACAGCGGCATGTAACTGTAGTTGGCTATTCCGTCCTGCTGACCAGTGATACCATAGCTCACCCTCAGCTTCAGATTGTTCACCGCCTTCTTCAGTGACTGGAAGAATCCCTCTTCTGACACCCGCCAGCCGAGTGCTATTGATGGGAAGGAGCCCCAGCGGTGGTTCTTGGCGAAACGTGAGGATCCATCTCGGCGGATACTTGCAGAGAGGAGATACTTGCCATCGTAACTGTAGTTCAAACGGCCATAGTATGAAAGCAGAGTGTGACGCTGGTCGTCTGCAGCAGTGGCCGACTCCCGTTCGGCAGGCGTCCTGTCGTTTAGCTCGAGATAGGCGGCATTGGTATATTTCCAGTACTGATAGTCATAACCTGCTGTCACCTCTATATTACTCTTTATGCTCTCAATATATTTATTGTAGTTCAGATAGAATGTAAACAGCTCGTTGAGGTTCTTCTGTGGTCCGTAATCGTAGTTGCGTCCTCCGGTGTTGTAATACTGATATGCCTCATGTGGCACATAGATATGTCCCTTTCCGCGTGAGCGGTCGTAGCCGAGTGTGAGATGGGCATGGAGTTCGGGCAGGAAGTGCATACTGTAGTCGGCGTCTAGGCTGCCGATAACACGGTACACCTTGCTCGTGGAATGGTAGTTGTTCAGCAGGCCGACAGGGTTGCCTGTGGCACTAGTGATAGGCACGCCGTTGGCATCGGCAGCCTCATAGTAGCCCAGGAAAGCGTCGTTGCCGGAATAGACAGGTGAACACGGGTTATGTGTCGCACCGCCCCAAATGGCATTGGTGTTGGCAAAGCGTGTGTCGCTATAAGTCCCCTTGAGGTTGAAGTTCAGTTTCAAGTGATTGTCAAGCAATGTGGGATTAAGGGTCAGGCTACCGGTATAACGAGTGACATTGTCCGTGCGCAGGATACCGTTCTGGTCGCTTACACCAAGCGAGAGTCTGTAAGGGAGCACTCCCATCTTGCCGGATATGCCGAGGTTGTCATCGGTGCCAAAAGCCGTATGGAAGATCTGCTTGTTCCAATCGGTATTGACATTGTCATTCAGCAGGCTCTTCTGCCGATCTGTACCACGCGAATTTACAAGGTCGTACATCTTTTCGCGGGTAATCATATCAGTCGTTTTGGTGCGGGTCTGCAGCGAGTTGGTTGTGGAGAATGTCATCTTCGGACGCTTGGAGTTGGCACCCCTCTTAGTGGTGATAATAATGACGCCGTTTGATGCACGCGAACCATAGATGGCAGTGGAAGACGCATCCTTAAGGATCGTCATGCTCTCAATATCATTCGGGTTGATAAGGCTCAGGAAGTTGCCGCTGCCCGACACGCTGCCGCCTACCTCCATAGGCATTCCGTCAAGCACAATCAGAGGGTCGTTGGACGCATTGAGTGATGCACCGCCACGGATATGGATTGTGCTGCCGGCAGATGGTGAACCGCCACTGTTGACAATCTGCACACCGCTGACTTTACCGTTGATAAGCTCTTCCGGAGAATTGATGACGCCCTGGTTGAAGTCCTTTGATGATACGCTCGACACAGAGCCTGTGAGGTCGCTCTTGCGCTGTACGCCATAGCCTACGACAACAGTCTCCTGCAATTCGTTGGCATCTGCCTGTAGATGAACGGTGATGGTACCCGATGCCGGTATCTTCACCGTCTGGGTCTTGTAGCCCACGTATGAGATTTGTAGCTCCTGGGTTCCATCGGCCACATCGATGTTGAAGTTTCCGTCGAGGTCTGTGATTGCTCCTTGCTTGCTGCCCTTTGATGTAACGGTAGCACCAATTAAGGTCTCGCCGTTCTCGTCGACGACTGTTCCGCTTATCTTCTTGGGACTTTGACCAAAAAGCGACAAAGGAACAAAGGCTGCGAGGAAGGCTAACCCCAGCACTCGCTGAGAAAAAAGTTTTTGTTTCATATTGGTCTTATATAGGTTATACTATTGATTTACCCATGTATCATTGATAGTAGCAGACTTAGTTCCATTCGGAAGCGTGTAGCCTCTATCGTTAGGATTTACTCGCCTATTCTCCGGTACCGTTTCTTTGGCATTCCAAGTACTGTCATTCAGATAGAAGTATTGGACGGTCTGATTATATGCCAAATAAGTTGAGAATGTGTAGGTATTCGTATTTCCGACTCTATTCATTGGCATTATCTGCCAAGTGCCAAATCCATTGTCCGTAAAAGTACCTGCTATATATCCTTTAGCATTACTGCCTGTAGCAGACATATCTACGTTAAAAGTAACACGCCCATTATTATCATTCAAAAATTCAATACCACCATGCTTAAGAAGGCTATTGTTGAAATCGAACCACGCAACATTCTCCCAGTTTGATCCGGTACCCCAAAGCGTCTTATTCGTAGATGACACCCAGCCTGGTTCCCATGCTAAAACGCCATATCCGTGATTTTCCCTCACTGCATTCTTAACCTCAATAAGAAAATCTTTCTGAAGTTGTGGACATGGAACTTGCGGATAACCTGGAGCCATATTGCTCATCAGATTTTGAAGATTGTCATTCCAACTCCTTGTCCAAATATGTCCAGTCTCCGCTACCAGAAGTTGAATTCCATATCTTGAATAAACGGTTGAAGCCAATTGTCCAAGTTCTTTTGGGGTATAGAATTGCCATTGCGGATAATAAGAGACTCCGATTATATCAAAATCTTTTATGCCATTAGCCTTAACGTTAGCAACCCAATTCAATACATCTGTATTGGTCATCGCTATATGCAAGATCGTCTTGATGTTTCTGTTATTGTTAGCGTTGAAGTCTTTTACTGCCTGAATGCCTGCGTTGAATAATTTCACATTTCTCTTAACATCCAATGGTAACAATTTTGAGTTATCAGAGGCCATAATGTTGTTGTTGGTCTCATTACCTATCTGTACTGCAACAGGAAGAATACTTGAGCCTTTAAGCTCAGTCAAAATTTTATAAGTATAGTTGTACACCGAATCGGCCAGTACATCTGTATTATCAACTACTGCTGCCCAAGCCGCAGGTACTACATTTTGTTGCGGATCAG
>CALJCU010000448.1 GCA_938023885.1 uncultured Prevotella sp.
CGCTCATCTACATCGCTCTTCAGCGCTCGAAGACGGCACGCGAGGCTATCAAGGTCATGACAAGCCTCACTGAGAAATATGGTTACAACTCCGAGGGTGAGACCTTCACGATCTGTGACCCTAACGAGGCCTGGATCATGGAAATGATGGGCTGCGGAGGCGACAGAAAACAGAAGGTGGTATGGGTTGCCGTACGCATTCCAGACAACGCCATCAGTGGTCATGCCAACCAGAGCCGCATCGGCGTGTTTTCCCAGTATAAGACGGAGGTACTGCACAGTAAGAATGTCATCAGCTTCGCCAGAGAGAAAGGATGGTACAAAGACTCCGACAAGAACTTCTCATGGAAGAACGCCTATGCCTTCCCCGATTTCACGGGCCGTCGCATCTGCGATGCACGTGTATGGAGCTTCTTCAACCATCATAAGGACATGAGGCGCTGGCTCCCGTGGGCCCTCGGCAAGGACAAGAACGCGGAGGACATGCCGCTCTGGATCATCCCCGACAAGAAGTTGAGCGTCAAGGACCTCGAGACTGACATGCGTGATCATTTAGAGGGTACCGTGATGTCATTGGCCGATGGCAGGGATATCGGTGGCGGTATCTGGCAGATGCCTTACCGCCCTACTCCATTGTTCTTCAAGGTCAACGGCAAGCAGTATTTCAACGAGCGTCCCACATCAACCCAGCAGACGGGCTTCTCCTATGTCTCACAGATGCGCTCATGGATGCCACGCGAGATTGGCGGCGTGTTGTGGTTTGGCAACGACGATGGCAACATGGTGGCTTACACGCCTATCTACTGTGGCAACACGGTGCAGCCGGAGTGCTACAACACACCGGGAGCTGATGCCGTGACGTTCTCCATGAAGAATGCTTATTGGGTGTGCAACTGGGTGAGCAACATGGTCTACCCGCGCTACTCGCTGATGTTCCCGAGTCTCAAGGAGGTTCGCGACAGTCTCGATAACAGTTACTTGGCCAATCAGCAGGCCGTGGAGGACAAGGCCGCGGAGCTTTACAAAACAAACAAGGCACAGGCTATCAGTTATCTCAATGCCTACAGCAACGAGAAGGCGCAGCAGATGCTCGCACGTTGGAAGCAGCTCGCTTTCCACCTCATCGTGAAATACAACGACATGATTGTCAAGCCGGAGAAGAACGGTAAGTTTGAGCGTACGCCTGAAGGTATCGGTGCCACGGTTGAGCGTCCAGGCTATTCGGAGGCATTCAAGGAACAGCTCGTCAAAGAGACAGGTGATAAGTTTGAAGTACCGGCAAAATAACACGGGCCTTACGGATGGGTTAGAAAGTTTCACAAGAATAATTATAGAGCAGACGATATGGTTCAGAAAGAGATTACCTTTGATAAATTCATCCGTTGGAGCGGCATTACGCTTCTTGTCATTGCCGTTATCCTGCTTGTGAAGTACCTCAGTGCGGTGCTCATCCCGTTCTTCGTGGCGTGGGTTTTCGCTTATCTGCTCTTCCCCATCGTAAAGTTCATCGAAAACAAGCTCCACGTCCATGTACGGGCGCTCTCGATCATCCTCACGCTTATCCTTGTCATTGCCATCATCGGGGGCATCATCTATCTCATTGTCCCGCCGATGATCGAGCAGTTTCAGAAGCTTTATGACATTCTGGCTCATTGGATGCACACGAGCACGCACACCAACGACCTCTCAGCCTGGATCTCCGAGAAAATAACGGAAAACCAGCAGCAGATAGAACAGTTCTTCAAGAGCCGTGACTTTGCCGATGCGCTCAAGACGGCCATGCCGAAAGTCTTCAGTGTTCTGGGGCAGACAGCCAACGTCATCATCAGCATCGTGGCCTCACTCATCACGCTGCTCTATACGTTCTTCATCCTTCTCGACTACGAGTACCTCACAGAAAACTGGATCCGTATCTTCCCGAAGAAGAACAGGCCCTTCTGGCATGAGCTGGCACAGGATGTGGAGCGTGAGCTCAACAACTATATCCGCGGACAAGGACTGGTGGCGCTGTGCATGGCCATCATGTTCTGTATCGGCTTCACCATCATGGACTTCCCCATGGCTATCAGTCTCGGCATCCTCATCGGCATTCTCGACCTCATCCCTTACATGCACACTTTTGCCCTCATCCCCACGGCGTTCCTCGCCATGCTGAAAGCTGCAGACACGGGACAGAGCTTCTGGTTGATCTTCGGAATGGCCGTAGGCCTGTTCGTCGTCGTGCAGATCATCACGGATATAGTCGTGACCCCAAAGATCATGGGTAAGGCCATGGGTCTCAATCCTGCCATTCTCCTCCTCTCCCTCTCCGTCTGGGGAGCCTTGCTCGGATTCATCGGCCTGATCATTGCCTTGCCCCTCACCACGCTCATCATCGCTTACTGGAAGCGGTATGTGACGAAAGAGGAAGAGGTGAAACCAATAACAACGAGACAACAATAAGGGCGGCCTTTGTAGTCGCCCCTTCAACATGTTAAAAATTAAATTACAGATCCCAGCCCACTGCGGATGCGCCGAGGACAGCTGCCGAGCTGCCATCGAGGCTGCTGAGCAGAAACTTAGCCTTGCCTTTAAAGATCTTCAGGACATGCTCGTCGTAAGCCTCCTTCAGAGGTTTCATCAGAAGGTCTCCGGCTTTTGTCATGCCACCAAAGAAGATGAATGCCTCAGGAGAAGAGAAAGCAGCGAAGTCAGCGCAAGCCTCACCAAGCATATGACCCGTGAAGTCGTAAATTTCCTTTGCCATCTCGTCACCCTTGTCGGCTGCAATACTGACATCGAGAGATGTAATCTTCTCGGGTTCGAGCTCGCGGAGCAATGACGGACGCTTTGTTTTCTCAAGCATCTCACGAGCCGTGCGTGCCACACCTGTTGCAGAGCAGTAAGCCTCCAGGCATCCTTTACGGCCGCAGCCGCAAGGACGACCATTCTCGCCGCGCACCATCG
>CALJCU010000449.1 GCA_938023885.1 uncultured Prevotella sp.
AGTCGCCGTACCTACCTTTGCCCTATAGATATCGGGCACGGCCTCATCCACTGTCGTTGCCTCATAAGCATCGAAACTTGTAGCAGATTCTTTCTGTGTGATATAACTGAAATGAGAGCCTTTCTCAGCGAAGACATTGCCAAAGCTCTTTATCATACCACCGCTTTCACCGCTGAACGTACCCTCGCCCTTGGCATCCGTACCCTGCTGAGAAATCATCATCGGATATTTTATGTCACGGTAATAGTTGCGGTCAACAAAGGCACAGCCTCCTGTAGTCACACCGACGCCATATTTAGCTACACCGTCGTAATAGTTGTTCCACACATGCACACTCATCGTACGGATACGCGGATGACGGGAGTCACTGTGATCAAACCAGTTGTGGTCATAATCAATCCAGTTGGGTCCCGTCTCACCCTTCATTCCGCAGAGCGAGCTCTTGCCTGTATCCCAAAAACGGCAGTAGCTTGTCGTAATATACTGGCTGTCTCCCTTTAGATCCACTGTGCCGTCACCCTTCACCTGGTCCTTGTCGCTTCCTGCATTGCCGTAGAAAAAGTCCATGTGATGGATCCACACATGAGAGTTTTTTGTATCGAGTGAGATACAGTCATCGGGATGAAGCATGATGGCAAAATTACGGAACTCTATGCTTGTCGCATACCGGACGAGGAAGCCGAACCCCCAGGCCGTAGCATCATCGCCGATACCCTCTAGCGTGATATTCAACTTGTTATAGCCACTCTTCCCCTTAATCTGCAGTCCCTCATTGGACAACGTGGCATCAAGACTGTCTTTGGGAATCACGCCGATAAATCTTACGGCAAGGGGTGTTGTGCTCACACCTTTCTGATAAGCATTGAGGATGGCCTGAAGACCCGTAAAGGTCTTTGTCCTGCCCTTGCCATCCTGGACTACATCACAAGTGACAGTCCTGGCATTGTCCTTCGTGACATAAAGCACACGGGCACCAGCCTTGAGAGTACCGTCGTTGTTATAGGCACCGATGCCGCTATCATACTTGAAATGGGCATAATCCTGACGCGGATAGGACTTTACCGTCAAGGCTGCGGCCTCATTGACTGCATCCGTCAGTTGTGTTCCATCCTTAACAGGTATGATACGCAGGCTATAGGTCCCCGCTTTCAGGCCTACAGCATCTGCACGGCCATAGGTGCCATAGTCGCGAACGAGGGGTCGATCTATCGTGGTATAATCAGTGATATTCTCTCCCTTGACCTGTACCTCATAGCTTGTGGCACCGTCGAAAGGCTTCCATGTGACATAAGCGCTCTCACGCCAGCCCCGTGCATCGATAATCTCCACTTTGCCGGTACTATTTGTATATGTTCCCTTTCCTTCGTCAGTGCTGGCTTTACGCAAAGCTTTAATGCGGGAAACGCCCTGCAAGGTCTCTTTTTCCGTTATTCCATCACTATTGTGAAGAATAATCTCAACAGTCGTGTTGTCATCACTGATATTGACAGACTGGATATTCTGAGTATTATAATAGTACACTGTTCCGTCTTTCAGGGTAACACTCAATTGGTTGTCGGCAGTGTTACGTGTTGTGGAACTGACAGATGTCAACGTCATGGCATGTAAAGAGATGCCAATGGCGAAAAGGAGAAATAAGAATATATATTTCTTCATTGCTAATAAATCTTAATTATTATTTAGATCTGATGGTTTTCTTTCCGTTATGAATATAAATACCCTTCTTGTCAGGCCGCATCTTGATGCCCAAAAGATCATAATAAGCATCGTCCTTCAGCGACTTATCATTAACGACCTGCCGGATTGATGTCGTCATCCCCGAGAACGAGATCGTAAAACTGTCGAGTTTGGCCGCCGCTGCCTGGCCATTACGAAACGTAATAGTGACCTCATCACCACTGAAAGTCAGGTTCTTCACTTCTTCTTGTTGAATCTGCCCATCAATCTGCACGACTTGCCTCACCTCACCGTCAGCAAAAGACAACAGGGAGCAACAGGAAAGAAGAACGGACAAGAACATTTTCTTACTCATAATCAGAATCTAATACGTATACTTTAGTTTTAAGCAATCAATTTCTTAGCATACACTTAATAATCTTCTCAAAATTAATTTATTTTCCTTAGACCTCAAAACATCCGATGAATATTTTAACAATAATCAATAATTTAACTATCTGAAAGCAGCCATGAGAACCTGACAATTGACACGCCGTCCAAGATTAGGAAGGCTTTGGATTTAGAATTGTTGCCTCAAGTAGCAGAAATTTTCTTCTTTCAGTTGGCAAAGTTACTTATTTTTTCGCTATCTTTGCCGCATAAAAAGTGAAACGATGTCAGCAGGAAGCAAATACACCAAGGAGTTTGAAGATTATTGGAAGACGCATGAGGCCGCACTCATGCGAGTCGCACCTAAAGTATTGAGGGAGGAACGGACCAACAACGGTAAGATGAACACTGCCGGCGACTGGCTGCTGTTCATCATCCCTATCATGGCAATGGTCGGTTTCATGAATACTGACTTCATCGGGAAGGAGCTCATCCGCTTCCTCGTTGCAATGCTCATCGGCATCGTATGCTTTGTATTCGCCGCCTGCATCAAGCCTTATGTCACAGGGAAGCGCAGCATCATGGATATCGATACCGACATCAAGGAGTATTTTTTTGCCGTCTATCAGAAAGAGGGCATTAAAGGGTTGGAAGTCCTGAAGCCTTGAACGCACCTATAATCCCGTAGAATATTTCTTTCGTGAGTGTCAGAATTTGTGCTAAGGTCGCCATAAGCTGTCATTTCAGATATTTGTCGAGGATGGCCTGCTTGTAGGAAGAGGTCTCTAAGATGTGGGCCCTGAGTTTGGAAACTTGAGTGCCGATCTTGGATATTCTGGATACGATCCATGATTTTTCATGGGAGACGAATATTTCTTTATTGATACTCCGTCTCTCTCAT
>CALJCU010000450.1 GCA_938023885.1 uncultured Prevotella sp.
TTCCTTAGTTTTTATCCACATTTACAATAAGGTGGAGCTCATCAAGTTGTTTCTGGTCAAGCTCTGACGGAGCATCAAGCATCAAGTCACGCCCACTGTTGTTCTTCGGGAATGCGATACAGTCACGGATAGAGTCGAGACCTGCAAGGATGCTCACGAAGCGGTCAAGACCGAAGGCAAGACCAGCGTGAGGCGGTGCACCATACTTGAAGGCATTCATCAGGAATCCGAACTGAGCCTCTGCGCGCTCCTTAGTGAAACCGAGAACCTCAAACATCTTTTCCTGAAGATTAGTATCATGGATACGTAAGGAACCTCCGCCGACCTCGATACCGTTGCACACGAAGTCATAGGCCTTAGCGCGTACTTTCTCCGGATGTTCATCGAGCAAAGGAATATCATCGGGGTTAGGCATTGTGAACGGATGGTGTGTAGCCATGAGACGCTGCTCCTCATCGCTCCACTCAAAAAGCGGGAAATCAATAATCCACAGACACCTAAAGACATTCTTGTCACGAAGCCCAAGACGGTCACCCATCTCAAGACGGAGAGAACAGAGCTGGGTACGAGTCTTATTGGCATTATCGCCACTAAGGATGAGCACAAGGTCTCCATCCTTTGCGCCTGTTGTTTCCTTAACTTTCTGTAACTGATTAGCCGTGTAGAACTTATCAATAGAACTCTTGACAGTCCCACCAACATTATATTTAATGTATACCAGGCCCTTGGCGCCAATCTGCGGTTTCATCACAAAATCAGTCAGTTCGTTCAACTGCTTGCGGCTATAGTCAGCACAACCAGGCACGACGATACCGCCGATATATTTAGCCTTATTGAATACGGAAAAGGAACCTGTACCCTTCAAGTCGTCCATGAGCTCCACAAACTCCATCCCAAATCTAAGGTCAGGCTTATCTGAGCCAAAGCGTTTCATGGCTTCCATCCATGTCATTTGCTGCAAAGGCTCCGGGAGGTCTACCCCACGGATCTCTTTGAACAACATGCGGCACATGCTCTCAAAGAGGTTGATGACATCGTCCT
>CALJCU010000451.1 GCA_938023885.1 uncultured Prevotella sp.
CAAGGCCAATCACTTTGGCGACATCGACGTCTACAACGGCGAAATCTACACTGGCAACGAGAAGTTTGAGTTCGGACAGGGGCACAATATCTCCGTCGACGTCTACGATGCTAAGACGCTGAAGTGGAAGCGCTCTATCAACTGGGTGCCCGAGTCAGGCCAGGTGGAATGCTCAGGCCTCGCTGTAGACCGGGAGAAGAACATGGTATGGATGAGTGACTGGGTAGACAGCCGGTACGTTTACTGCTACAGCCTCGAAACGGGAAAGTACTACACCAAGATGCAGTGCCGCCCATGCCCCTACTGGTGCCAGGGCATCTTCATCGCCGACGGCAAGATGCTGTTCACGGCTGACGACGGCGAATCTACATGGGGCATAGCTGACAACATCTACGTTGCCGACATCTCCGAAGTACCTTACACGGGCCTGAAGAAAGGAACCCAGATAAGCGTCGTCGACAATAAGGTACAGAAGAAAGAGGGTCTGATTCCCGCCGGTGCCAAAGCCGGGCACATCAACCTCTTCCGCGAGATGACCGACTTCCGCCGTGCAGGCGAAATCGAGGGCCTCTCCGTGGACCCGAGCAATGATGACCTTGTCGTTCTGAACAACCGCGGCAACCAGATTCTGCTGGGCATGCCCATCGGCCCCTTCACCGAAGAAGGCTATACCAAGGAGATTCACGAGCTCTATGTTTATGAGAAGATAAAATAACATGAAAAGACATTTCTCAATAGATACTTTCTTGGGAATTGCGTCATTGCTGCTGATTACCCTAACACTCAACGTTTATGCCGCCGGTTGCGGTAAACGTGATGATAACAGTAAGAGAAGCAAGTTGGACACTGCCAAGATCACGCCGTCTGCTGACATTCCGTACAAGGAGGGTGAGACCATCAAGGGACGAGTCACTTGCAATGGTGAGGCAGTAGCCAATGTGGAAGTCAGTGATGGTATTGAAGTGACGCAGACCGATAGAAACGGTGTATATCATCTTCCCTCAAAGAAGAAATATGGATATGTTTTCATCTCTGTACCTTCCGGATATGAGGTAAGTCTGAAAGGAAATACGCCGCAATTCTTCCAATTGCTCGTTTCCCCCAGTGCGAAAGTGGAGCGGCATGACTTTATACTTACCAAGGTGGACAACAGTCGGCATGCCATCCTCGCCGTTACCGACTTCCATCTCTGCAACCGCAGTAACCTCGATGACCTCGGACAGTTCCAAAAGGTGGCTGGCGATATAAATGCCACCGCCACCGAACTACGAGGGAAGGGCTATAAGGTCTACGCCGTGAGTATGGGCGATGAAAGCTGGGATCAGTACTGGTATAAGAACAACCTTGATATTGCAGGTGCTATGCAGAAGATGCAGATTGTCAATGCTCCGCTATTCCACTGCCTTGGTAATCATGACAATGACCCTTATTGTGCAGATGACTGGCAGTCGGAGCAGCCTTTCATCAGGCTTTTCCCTGCCTATTATTCATTCAATGCCGGCAACAATCATTATATAGTCCTCGATGATGTTCAATACGTCAACGAAGGTGCGTCTGAGGGACACCTCGGTCAGCGCAATTACAATGCCTGCATCATCGGTGAAGAGCTCGCATGGCTTAAGAAAGACCTGGCACTGCTGAAAGACAAGAACCAGTGCATAGTTGTGGCGATGCATATCCAGCTCTTCAATGAGCCGAATATCACGAATGGTGTGGAAGATGCTGCAAGGTATCGTCTTGACAATCACGATGAGTTTGTTCAGGCTTTTAGCGGTTTCTCTAATGTCCATCTTCTAACAGGCCACACACATGTCAACTATTCCGTAGACGTACTACCCAATATCCGCGAGCACAATACCGCCTCCATCTGTGCTACATGGTGGTGGACTGGCAAACTTTCGGGAGGCAAACAACATATCTGCCGTGATGGATCACCAGGAGGATATGGTGTCTATCTCAGCGATGCTACCAACTTTTCATGGTATTATAAAGGCTATGCCAAAAACAAGAACTACCAATTCCGAACCTATGATCTCAATAGTGTCTATATGGAGGATCATGGCAATAGCACTTCTGTATTCCGTAAGTATGTACATGGATACAACCAGCACAGGTCGGACAATGAGATTCTTATTAATGTTTTCAACTATGACAACAAGTGGAAGGTAGAGGCTTCAGAAGGCGGTAAGCCTCTGATGGTAACCCGCATCTATAGCTATGACCCGTTGCATGTGTTGTGCTACAATATGGCACGTTATAATGAGGATGGTGCTGAACCGACGAGTGGCTTCGATACCGCTAAGACCAATCATCTTTTCCGCTGCTATGCTTCTGAAGCGACCTCTACGGTCAATATCAAGGTCACCGATGAATTCGGCAATGTCTACATGGAGACCATGACACGTCCGAAAGCATTCGATGAAAACATGGAATAATCCAAAATACAATCAATAACATAAACCAAACAACTATGAAGAACCAACTTCGTAAAAAGATTGCCCTTGCGGGGCTATCGCTGGCGGTGACAGCCACGGCGTTTGGCCAGACCACAAAGATTACGGGCAAAGTTGTGGATACCGACGGTGTCACGCCGCTGATAGGTGTTACGGTTCAGCAGAAGGGAGCCAAGACGGGAACCATTACTGACATTGACGGCAATTTCACCATTGAGGTTGATGGGGCTAATTCATCCTTGTCGTTCAGTTACCTTGGCTATCAGACAACTACATTTCCAGTGGGCGGAAAGACTAAACTGCGTATCGTGATGAAACCTGAAGCTAAAAGCCTGAACGAGGTCGTTGTGACAGCTCTAGGTATCAAACGCGCCGAGAAATCATTGGGATATTCAGTGACAAAGATCGGTAATGAAGACCTCACCAAAGCTGTCTCTGGCAACTGGCTGGAACAGATGAACGGAAAGGTAGCCGGCCTGCAGATGTCTCAGGCAGGAACAGGACCTATGGGTACGATGCGCGTCACTCTTCGTGGTGACCATTCGCTCAACCATGGCAATAATGGTGCGCTCTTCGTCGTCGATGGTGTGCCAATACAGTCAGGAACGGTAGCTACTGGTAGTGGATCATCTTATTCCAACAATGATGCTCCAGTCGATTTCGGCAACGGTGCCTCGGATATCAACCCCGACGATGTGGAGTCGGTTACCGTTCTGAAAGGTGCAGCAGCTACAGCCTTGTATGGATCGGCGGCAGGTAACGGAGCTATTGTTATTACTACAAAAGGTGGACACAACACAGGGAAGAGCTGGGGCGTAACGCTCAATTCTTCTCTCGTCTTTGATGTGGCAAGCTACTGGCCTGATTTCCAAAAAGAATATGGGTCTGGTAACGATATGGGCTTAAATCCCTATGCCTATCATGAAGTGAAAGCTTCAGAGTCTACAACAGGAATGGCATCCAAGGACAATTATGGACGCTATTCCTTCGGCGAGAAATACGATTCGAGTAAACTGCGCTATCAGTACACTTCTTACGACTGGGATACCGGTATGTGGACACCACAGCCTTGGGTGTATCAGGATGATTGGTATACAGGATTCTTCCAGACAGGTACAACATGGCGTAACAATATTTCCATTAGTGGCAATAATGGTAAAGGAACGTCTGGACGAGTCAGTTTCACAGATACCCGTAACAACTGGATTACGCCAAACACTGGTTATGTCAATGATGCCGCTGCCATCGCTTTCGATTCTCCAGTAAGTAAGCGCATCAAGATTTCAACGCGTGTGAACTTCACCAATCGTCGTAGTGACAACTTGCCTGCGAGTGGATACTCATCTGCCAGTCCTCTCTATCAGCTGGGTCTCCTGGGACGAACTAATGTCCCCATGATGGCTTGGAGAGACGAGTATTTCAATGGGCATTTCACGAAAGAGAACATGGATAAGAGGATGACCGTCAACCTTGGATCGAATCCTGTTAACCCCTACCGTACTGCCTATGAGGAACTGAACGCAATGAATAAAAGTCGTGTCTATGGCAACTTGCAGATTACGGTGAGTCTTTTAAAAGGTCTCGACCTCAAGCTCCGATCCGCTATGGACATGACGCACACCTGGCGCACTCAGCAGCGGCCATTCTACACAGATGGTTTCCTGGAGGGTATGTACCGCGAGCAGACCACCAATGTTTACAGATTCAACAACGACTTCCTAATCTCATACACCAATAACAAACTCGTAGGCGACCGCCTGGGATTCAATGCTGCCTTCGGCGGAAATAGCTACAACTACCGCTATTATAATAACCGCATTACCCTGAATAAGCTGCAGGTGGACGGTGTGTACAACATCTCCAATGTTCCTTCCGGATACAGCCCTGAACCGTTCAGCTACCATTCAAAGAAGAAAATCAACTCCTTCTATGGTTTTCTGAATCTCTCGTGGGACGATACCTATTATCTTGAGTTTACCGATCGTAACGACTGGTCTTCAACACTGGCAAAAGGTCACAACTCCTACAACTATCCATCAGTATCTGCTACAGTCCTGCTTGATCATTTGTTCAACTTCCGTATGCATGCACCATGGGTAGACATGCTCAAACTGAAGGCATCCTGGGCTAACGTAGGTAACGATACTTCTCCCTATGCTCTTGACCGTTACTATAATGCTACCAGCTATTTTGGCGGATACCGCTTGTCCACAACCATGCCTAACCGCAATATAAAGCCAGAGAACGAAGAAAGCTGGGAAGGTGGCGTGGAAGGTAAAATGTTTGGAGGGCGTCTGGGCTTTGACCTGACGCTCTATACTACCAACACTACCAACCAGATTGTAGACGTAGTTGCCGACCAAATGACAGGTGTCACTGGTTATACGATCAATGCCGGAAAGATTAGCTCAAAGGGCATAGAAATTCAACTCAGTGGCAGCCCTATTAAGGCCCGTGACTTTGA
>CALJCU010000452.1 GCA_938023885.1 uncultured Prevotella sp.
CATCTCAGTTCTATTCAGCATCTATGATTAATTTGTCGATTCTTTACTTTTCAATGCTCACGCTTCTCAGAGATCCTTGATGTCGTTGGCAAGTCTTTTCAGAAGCGAGGTGATGCTCACGCGGTCCCCGATGATGGCGTGCAGGTCGCTGATGCTGATGCGCTCCTGCTCCATCGTGTCGCGGTGACGCAATGTGACGGTGTTGTCCTCCAGCGTCTGACCATCGACGGTGACGCAGTAAGGCGTGCCGATGGCATCTTCGCGGCGGTAGCGCTTTCCGATAGAGTCCTTGGCGTCGATGTGAGTAGTGAAATGGAATTTGAGATTGTCCTGAATCTCCTGAGCCTTCTCGGGCAGTCCGTCCTTGTTGACCAGCGGCAACACGGCACACTTGATAGGAGCGAGGGCTGCAGGCAGAGAGAGTACGACACGCGACGTGCCATTTTCGAGCTGCTGCTCCTGGTAAGCGTGGCACATCACGGAGAGGAACATTCGGTCTACACCGATGGATGTCTCCACGTCGTAAGGCACATAGCTCTCGTTCTTGTCGGGATCGAAGTAGCGCATCTTTGTGCCGCTGAACTTCTCGTGCTGCGAGAGGTCATAGTTGGTACGGCTGTGGATACCCTCGACCTCCTTGAAGCAGAACGGCATCTTGAACTCGATGTCCGTAGCGGCTTTGGCATAGAAGGCGAGCTTCTCGTGGTCGTGGAAACGATAGTTGTCATCGCCCATACCAAGACCCTCGTGCCATGCCAGACGGGCTTTCTTCCAGTATTCGAACCAGCGCATCTCCGTGCCGGGCTGGCAGAAGAACTGCATCTCCATCTGCTCGAACTCACGCATGCGGAACACGAACTGACGGGCGACGATCTCGTTACGGAACGCCTTACCGATCTGTGCGATACCGAACGGCAGCTTCTGACGCGTCGTGCGCTGCACATTGAGAAAGTTGACGAAGATGCCCTGTGCCGTCTCCGGGCGCAGATAGATCTTGTTTGTGGCACCGGCGGTGGAGCCTAGCTCTGTAGAGAACATCAGGTTAAACTGGCGCACGTCGGTCCAGTTCTTCGTTCCGCTGATGGGGTCAACGATACCCTCGTCGAGGATGATCTGCCTCAACTCCTCAAGGTCCGGGCCCTGCATGGCAGCCGTGTAGCGGGCATGGAGAGCATCGCGCTTCTTCTGATGCTCCAGCACGCGGGGGTTGGTCTCACGGAACTTCTTCTCGTCGAAAGCATCACCGAACTTCTTGGCGGCTTTCTTCACCTCCTTGTCGATCTTCTCCTCATATTTGGCAATCTGGTCCTCGATGAGGTTATCGGCGCGATAGCGCTTCTTCGAGTCACGGTTGTCGATGAGCGGGTCGTTGAAGGCATCCACGTGGCCGCTGGCCTTCCACACGGTGGGGTTCATGAAGATGGCGGCATCAATACCGACGATGTTGTTGTGGAGCAGCACCATCGAGTCCCACCAGTATTTCTTGATGTTGTTTTTCAGTTCCACACCGTTGGGTCCGTAGTCGTAGACGGCAGCGAGGCCCTCGGGATAAATCTCGGAGCTGGGGAACACAAAGCCATATTCCTTACAATGACTTACAATCTTCTTGAATGCATCTTCTGCCATGATTTCTATTGCAAATATTATTTTTAGCCGCAAAGTTACTGCTTTTTTGTTGATTAATGTCGTAGAGAGCGTTAATTTTGCCTTTTTGATGGCACAAATAATATAGAAAAAATGGTTATCTTTGCAGACACTCGGGAGCGACAACCACTTGGACTCCATTGCTCCTAAAACAGAACTGAGGAACCTTTTCATTCTTTCAATACAATATTCAGCGGAGCATGGACATCACTCACCGCCTTACGAAGAGTTTTGAAACCAACATAACTGATCGCAAGAGTATCGTTAGCGTTTGCATCGCCGACAGGAGGAGCAAAGGTCCCGTCAAGGCCGACTGTCGCTGTGTTATTGCGGTCGTTTTGCAGGCAGACGGTAGCCGGAAATGCATGCTCATTGCCGGCAAAGACTATTCCTGTGATTTGTCTCTGTGCCATGACGTGCATGACACAGAACTGGAAACTAAATAGAGAAATGATCTTTTTCATAAGATATTGTGATTTAGAAAAGGTAGGGCAGTCTATGTGTCCGGCAGGATAATCAATAGAGTAGGCTTGAGCTTTGTCTACCTTGTCAGCGAGAACCTGATGCTCAGACCGAAGTCCTGCGTCGTGGTAGGATAGCTGCTGGAGGCAAGGAGCGGCGTGTTCGTCTGACGGTCGAGATAGAAACTCATGGACATGAGCTTTGAGAGTGTGTACTCTGCCGAGAAGGAGAGTTTGAATGCCGTGTTTCCGCTTGATGCCGTGGAGGTGACGGTGGCGATGTCGCGCGTGATCGCTGCCTGCCTGCGGTAGCTCAGGTCCAGTCGCAGGTTCAGGGCGTGGTTGGCTTGGGGATTGG
>CALJCU010000453.1 GCA_938023885.1 uncultured Prevotella sp.
AAGCCAAGTGGTTGCTGTACATTGAGAACATAAGCCGGTAGACAGGCAGATAGGTATTGCCATGATCGGGACTGGTAAGGATATGCTCAATCGTTCCGATAGAGTTAGCCGCCATCAGCTGAGCCATGCCTTTCTTGTTGCTCCAACTTGTGATGCAGCTCCATACGAGCAGAGCCATAACGAGCACACCGCACTCAGGATAGAGCATGTAACGATGGAAGAACCGCAGGAAACCGAAGTCGAGCTGTGCCCGTAATTTGCGATAATCGATGCCGAGCAAGCGGCATACAGGCTTGCGCAAACCGATGACGATGTGTGCAAGTATGAGCAGTACGATCCACATTACAGGAGATGTAAGCACGTCGGGTGTAAGATAAGTTGAGAAGAACTCTCCCGCCTCACGACTGTCTGTCTCACCTACGAGCATGAGCATCGAAGGAGTGATAACAGAGCCGAACTTCCAGAAACAGAACACGTCAGTCAAGGCCACCCCGTAAAGGATGGCATAGAGGCAACGGCGTACCCACAGACGCACCTTTCGAGGAATAATCGCAAGGACGGCACACAACACGTAAAGGTCAAGGAAAAGCTCAAGCCACAGGTTATCATACACTTCAGCCCCCTCCGTATCGGGGAGCGTGAGAAAAGCACACAGTATGCCCAACACATACATCGTGACGAAAAACACGCCATTCTTAAGTAAAGGCAGCATGAAAAGCCGCGCAATACGACGGATAATTCTCATTTCTATTATTGTTCCCTATATTTCTTTGCAAAAATAGTATAATTAATCCATTCCGCAAAGTCAAACCAAAAATTAATTTGTACATTTGCAGGAAACATTGCTTACACCTTTGCGCAAGATATGAATAACATGGACTATACACTAAATATTAAAGGCCGCTTGTTTTCGCTCAAGGAGCCTGTTGTGATGGGTATCCTCAACTGTACCCCCGACAGTTTCTTTGCGGGAAGCCGCAAGCAGACAGAGAAAGAGATTGCGGACCGAGCCAATGAGATTGTGGCTCAAGGCGGTAAGATTGTTGATGTAGGAGCATTCTCTACACGTCCGGGAGCCGATGAGGTGAGTGAGGAAGAGGAGATGCGCCGTCTGCGTCACGCTCTACCTGTCGTACGCCGTGAGCAACCCGATATTCTTGTGTCCGTAGACACTTATCGCCCTGAGGTAGCCCGCATGGCTGTAGAGGAATATGGTGCCGACATCATCAACGACGTGTCTGAGGGCGGCATCACGGGAATCGTGGACAAGCCTTTGGAAGAGCACTATGATGTGGATGCAAAGACCGATGACAAGTTTGAGGATTACCCTCCTATCTTCCGCATGATGGGCCGTCTGAAGGTGCCTTATATCCTTATGTCGGTCCAAGGCAATCTTCACGACATGCTGATAAACTTCTCTAAAGAGGTGCAGCAGTTGCGTGACCTCCATGTGAAGGATATCATCCTCGACCCAGGCTATGGCTTCGGCAAGACGCAGGAAGAGAACTTCACCATCCTGCGTGAGCAGCGCAAACTCGAGGTCATGGAGCTCCCTATCCTCGCAGGTCTCTCTCGCAAGCGCCTCATCTGGAAGACACTCGGCATCACGGCTGACGAGGCGCTCAATGGCACGACAGTGGTCAACACTCTCGCCTTGCTCAATGGTGCCAGCATTCTCCGTGTGCATGATGTTCGGGAAGCAGTACAGGCTGTGAGGATAGTCAGGGCTTACAACACATCATTAACGCCCGGCATTTAACACCTATCATCCCATTAACATCCAACATTTAACACCCAAGATGTTCTTCTCCTTCGGCATAAAAGACATCATCGACATAGTAACAGTAGCCTTGCTGCTCTACTATTTCTACCGGCTCATGAAAGAGAGTCGGTCACTGAACGTATTCACCGGCATTATCATTTTTGTTGTTGCCTGGCTCTTCGTCTCCCAAGTGCTGGAGATGCGACTCTTAGGCAGCATCATGGACAAGCTCGTGTCGGTGGGTGTCATCGGCCTCATCGTTCTCTTTAAGGATGAGATCCGCAAGTTCCTCTATGAGATAGGTGAACGGCAGCGCGCGAGGAAGTTCCTTAACTTCTTCTTCCACCGCGACAGTGCCCGGCAAGCCGACAAGACAGCTATCATGCCAATCGTGTGGGCGTGCATGGACATGGCAAAAGGGAAGGTGGGCGCACTCATTGTCATTGAACGCGCTACCCCACTCGACGACATCG
>CALJCU010000454.1 GCA_938023885.1 uncultured Prevotella sp.
CTCTTTTCCATTCTGATCCTTAGCGATACCAAAGATAAGCATACCGTGGTCGTCGGTGAGCTCCCAATCATCGTAACGCTCCTGGCGCATCTTCTGTGTAGGCTCAATCTCAGGCACGTTGACACCCAAGGAGTCAACAAAATTCTTCTTCTTTGCCGGAGTGAGCTTCAACCAGTGAGCCATGTCAGAGCCATCGAGGCTTGCGAGCTTCTTCGTATCAATCATATAAGCGAGACCTGTACGTGTGAAGCCGTCCTCCGACACATCACCACCCCACGCCACGGTGTAACCGTTCATGAGAGCATTATCAATGATCTTCGAGAGATCGCTGATAGGCACGTTCCACGTCAGCGGATTACGCCAGTTGTCCTGCACCTCCACAGCGAAAGAAGTCCAGAAAGGATGATGGGTATAACTTGTGAAGCTCACATAGTTGTTGCAGGCTGCACTGTCCAGTCCGATAAAAGCAGCGAAGCTCTTCGGAGTATATGTTCTGCCCTGATAGGTGAATGTTGCGGGGCATTTGCCGAGATAGGAATCGAGGATACCCTGCAGACCGTTCTTCCACGCCGGAGAGAGCTTAGTGGCATGGCTCTTTGCCACAGCCTCGACATACGGAGTCATCACCTTGAAGAACTCGTTGAAGTTGAACAGCGAATCACCATACAGACTTCCTGCCTTTGGCATGGCTGTCTCGGGCACGATGCCATAGTGGCGGATGCAATACAGAGGATCGTAGCAGCTGCCACCTTCAGCAAACTGACAGTCACCATGCAGACGTACCACCTGAATGGCACGGTCCATATATGTCTTGTTAGCGACAAAAGCCTCGCAGAGGTCATAGGTCTTACCCGTGTTCTTCAGAATCTCAGCCTCGAAGAACGAGAGGGTGGAGAAATCCCAGCACGTACCTGAACGGTGCTGATCTTTGATAGAGGTAATCGGAGCCTCTTTGATAACAGTAAATTTTACTGTGTCGTTCTTTTCTGCTGGTTTATTTGCTTGTGCCAGCACACTTCCAGGCAGCAACGTCAAGAGTGTTGCTGCGAGAAAGATACCTTTTTTCATAATTGTGTATTATTGTTAGTGATTAAAAGTGTTTTATTTATTGATTATCTCTGCTTTCGAGGAAGTCTTCTACCTCTTTAATATGATAGGGGATGCGTTCTTTGCCTAAGAAACGGCAACCATCTTTCGTGATGAGCACATCATCCTCTATACGGATTCCACCAAAGTCTTTGTAAGTTTCAACTTTGTCGAAGTTGATGAAGTCTTTATTAATGCCTTCAGCCTTCCAATAGTCGATCAAGTCCGGAATGAAATAAATACCGGGTTCGTCTGTTACGACAAAGCCTTCTTCAAGTTTGCGCCCCATACGGAGTGAACCCGTTCCGAATTGCGTGCTCGGTCGTGTTTCTTCATCAAAGCCCACGTGTATTTGGCCTAAGCCTTCCATATCGTGTACATCCAAGCCCATCATATGGCCTAATCCGTGCGGCAAGAAAAGCGCGTGAGCGCCGGCGCGCAGCGCTTCTTCCGTATCGCCTTTCATCAGGCCAAGCTCCTTAAGGCGATTAGTCATTAAGCGGCAAACGTCAAAATGGACATCCCACCAGCGTACACCAGGCTTTGCCACATCTAATGCTAAGTCGTGACAATCGACCACAATCTGATAGATTTCCTTTTGTTGTTGCGTATATTTTCCGCTGATAGGTGTGGTACGTGTATTGTCTGAACAATAATTTTCATTGGTTTCCGCACCTGCATCACACAGCATCAACCTTCCGGCTTCCAAAGCGCGGGGAGAAGGATTGCCGTGCATAATCTCTCCGTGCATTGTTACTATACTTTGGAAAGAGACGATGCAACCATAAGAAGCGGCAATGCCGTCAATTTGTCCGCCGATGTATTGTTCGGTCACACCGGGGCGACACAAGCGCATAGCCGTTGTATGCATTTTATGTCCGATTGTTGCTGCACGTTCCAACTCTTCGATTTCTTCAAGACTCTTTACGCTGCGGAGCTTGACAATCGCTTGAATTAAAGGTAAACTTGCTGCCTCTTTTTGCTTAGACGGATGAATGTTCAGCAAGTCCATAATTTGGATTTGCGTATCAAAGCGATAAGGCGGCAGGAAGTGGATTTTTCTTCCCTTTTTCAGCGCTTCGTTGACCAGTTCTGCGAGATGGGCCATCGGAGCGTGATGTTCTACACCGGCTTCTGCGGCTAATTCGCCCACACTTTTGACTGAGCCGAACCAAACGATGTCATCTATATCTATTTCATCGCCGATGAGCCATTCTTGGCCGCTATCAGCATCGATCACGCCAACTAATCTGTCGCGGTGTTGCGCAAAAAAATAGAGGAAAGAGCTATCTTGGCGAAACTTGTAGGTGTTTGCCGGACAATTCATCGGAGCATCGTTGTTGCCGAAGATAAGAATGAGCCCATTGCTCACCATTTCACGCAATCTGCGCCGACGTTCTACGTAGGTGTCTTTTGAAAAAAGCATAATAATCGTATTTTTAGACAGCAAAGTTACTACAAAAAAGTGAAATGCGGAAAGATATAGTGATAGAATTGAGTTACAAGGGTTTTAGTTGAAGTGGCGATAATTCGTGAAGCCATTACAATCCCTGCCGAAGCCAAATCCTGACGCCGCAACGTTACTTGTTCGTAACCATGCCCGAAAATGCGACAAACGGGTACGAATGGCGAAACAAGACACTATGTTATAGTGAGTTACCCACAACTCACGTAACAAATACGGTTACGGAAAAAAGATTGCGCCGTTCCTCCCCGTTTTGCGTACCGACACCGGACTCTTCACCAACTAATTTTGAAATCCAAAAATTAAGAACGATGAAGAGTACATTTTCAGTAATCTACTACCTCAAGCGTCAGGTAGTGAAAAAGGACGGGACAGTACCCGTCATGGGACGCATCACGGTGGACGGCAGCCAGACGCAGTTCAGTTGCAAACTGACCGTCGATCCCAAGCTGTGGGACACCAAAGGGGGACGTGTCACGGGCAGAAGCACGGCGGCACTCGAAACGAACCGTATGCTTGACAAGATGCGGGTGCGCATCAACAGACACTATCAGGAAATCATGGAGCGTGACAACTTCGTCACGGCGGAGAAGGTAAAGAACGCCTTTCTCGGACTGGAACACCGCTACCACACGCTGATGCAGGTGTTCCGCCAGCACAACGAGGACTACGAGAAGCAGGTGGAGGCAGGCATGAAAGCCAAAGGCACGCTGCTGAAGTACCGCACCGTTTACAAGCACATGCAAGAGTTCCTCGACATCCGCTACCATGTGAAGGACATCGCCCTAAAAGAGCTTACCCCGGCTTTCATCTCCGACTTCGAGATGTTCCTGCGCACGGACAAGCACTGCTGCACCAATACCGTGTGGCTGTACGTCTGCCCGTTACGGACGATGGTATTCATCGCCATCAACAACGAGTGGCTGACACGCGACCCGTTCCGCGAGTATGAAATCAAGAAGGAGGAAACAACACGCAGTTTCCTGACCAAAGATGAGATCCGCCTGCTGATGGAGGGGAAACTGAAAAACGCCAAACAGGAACTGTACCGCGACCTCTACCTGTTCTGCGCCTTCACGGGGCTGTCGTTCGCGGATATGCGCAACCTTACGGAAGAGAATATCCGCACCTACTTCGACGAACACGAGTGGATAAACATCAACCGCCAGAAAACGGGCGTGGTGTCCAACATCCGCCTGCTCGACATCGCCAACCGCATAATCGGCAAATACCGGGGACTGTGCGGGGACGGCAGGATATTTCCCGTTCCGCATTATAACACGTGCCTTGCCGGTATCCGTGCCGTCGCCAAGCGTTGCGGCATCACCAAGCATATCACGTGGCATCAGAGCCGCCACACGGCAGCCACGACGGTGTTCCTCTCCAACGGCGTACCCATCGAAACGGTCAGCTCCATGCTCGGACACAAGAGCATAAAGACGACGCAGATTTACGCAAAGATAACCAAAGAGAAGCTCAATCAGGACATGGAGAACCTTGCCGCAAGATTGAACGGCGTCGAGGAATTTGCAGGTTGCACCATCTAAAAAAGAGGAGCCATGAAACGTGACATAATCATCATAGAGGACAAGGCGGTCAGCGTAACCGGTAACGATGTGTGGATGACCGCCACCGAAATAGCCGGACTGTTCCATACGACCGTCCCGGCAGTGAACGCCGTCATCAAAGCCGTCCGCAAGTCTGACGTGCTGAACGACTACAAGGTGTGCCGCTACATGCAGCTTGAAAACGGGCTGTACGCGGACGTGTACGCGCCTGAAATCATTATTCTGATTGCTTTTCGGCTGAACACCTACAACACCTACCTGTTCCGCATGTGGCTGGTAGGAAAGGTTCTCTCACAAGAGAAGCGGCAAACATACGTGATGTTTATACAGAACGGAAAAACTGCGTACTGTTGAAGATATCAAATGAAAATTATACGAAAGAATTTCTATATGGATCCTTATCTAAATAGCCATATCATATCTCAAAAAATATAGAGGTAATAATATGGCTATTATTTAATTCTTTTGATTTGTCGTTATGCAACGAATTCCGTTCATAAAATGTTTTAATATATATTTGTCAAATGAATGGAGATTAGGTATTTTTTGTTCAAGGTATTCAATTCCTATCGTGTTAAATTCCTGTATAACGATTGTA
>CALJCU010000455.1 GCA_938023885.1 uncultured Prevotella sp.
AGTAACTTTGCACTAAATCAACCAAGAGAGAGATGATTCGCAATACATTGGTCCTTTTATCGGCTGTCGTCTGCCTCAGCGTGCAGGCTCAGGAAGAGCACAGTTTCAAGCCATTCAAAAACATCGACGCCGGCATCACGACAGGAACGACAGGGCTGGGCATAGAACTGACCTCGCACCTCAGCCCTTCGTGGGATATGCGTGCAGGCTTTACCGCAGAGCCACGCATCAAAGTGAACATGAATTTTCATGTTCAAGTGGGTGACGAACAAAAGACCGCCGAACAACGAGAGACAAAGTTCAACAAGATGGCAACCACACTTTACGACCTCACAGGCTATAAAGTGGACAATAAGGTCGTCATGGAAGGCACACCGAAGATGTACAACTTCAAACTACTTGTTGACATCAAGCCGCTACATGACAAACGCTGGCATGTCACCACAGGTTTCTACTTTGGCAACAAAGAAATAGCGTATGCGGAAAATAGCAGGGGGGACATGACCTCACTCATTGCAGTAGGAATGTACAACCACCTTTACGATAAAGCTACAACCCCCGAGCCTTATTATATCACCTCTGACGGTTCATACATGTATCTTCCCGATGATGTCTCTGAAAAACTCGCCAATAACGGACGGATGGGACTACATGTCGGCACATATACCCATGATGTATATTATACGGAAGATGTAGTGGATAATTTAACGGGAGACGTCATCCACAAAGCCGGTGACCTGAAGGCCAAAGCCGGAAACAATTACAACATGGAGCCGGACGGGAACGGTATAGTCTGGGCAAAAACTAAAGCCAATATGTTCAAGCCCTATTTAGGCATTGGCTTCATGGGAGTGCTCGACAGACATGACCCTCGCTGGCAGATAGGCTTTGATGCCGGTGCCCTGTTCTGGGGCGGATCACCATCATTAAAGACTCATGATGGAACAGATCTCCTCCACGATGTCACGAATTTTAAGCAAGGTGTCAACCATTACATCAGGCTCTTCAAGTTCGCCAAGGTCATGCCTGTGGTGGAGCTAAGAATAACAAGAAAGTTAGGGAAATAGCATGGGGACTATTAAAGTAGAGGGTGGGCCTCGTGCCCCCCTCAGTGTCACCCGTGCCCCAACGGCAGGTTCCTTATTTTCTTACCACCAATTTCTTCCCACCAACGATATACACGCCACTCCTGGTAATCTTGCTTACTTTCTTACCCTCAAGTGTATAGGTGCCTGATTGATTATTGTTCGTGTCAACCGTGACGTGGCTGATAGCAGA
>CALJCU010000456.1 GCA_938023885.1 uncultured Prevotella sp.
AAAACCGCTATTCAGTGTAATGGTCATCTTTTCCCGCTCCTCGTCGGTGAATCCCGCATTGCGGCGGTTGGTCTTCGGGTTCTTGATATCTATCTCCTCATGGGCCACGTTCATGTCGCCACAGACGATAACAGGCTTCTTCCTGTCCAGATCAAGGAGGTAAGCGCGAAAGTCATCCTCCCACTGCATGCGGTAAGGCAGACGACGCGGCTTGCCGCCTTTCGTCTCTGCTTCCTGGGAGTTGGGTGTGTAGACACAGACAAGAAAGAAGTCGGGCATCTCCATTGTGATGACACGGCCTTCATGGTCGTGCTCTTCTATGCCCAGGCTATAGGTGACATTCAGCGGCTCATGGCGGGTATAGATCGCCGTGCCACTGTAACCTTTGCGTTCGGCATAGTTCCAATAAGATTTATAACCGTCAAACTGCAGGTCGAGTTGTCCTTCCTGCATCTTCGTTTCTTGCAGGCAGAAGAAGTCGGCATCGAGGTCTTTGAAATAGGCCTCGAAGCCTTTGCTCTTGACGTTGCCTTCGTCGTCGGTCTTGGACTTGACGCAGGCACGGAGACCGTTGACGTTCCAGGAGATAAATTTTAGCATAGTGTTGGGTGTTAGATACGTTTAGACTCGCCACGCAGGAGGCTCATGAACTCCTCACGGACTTTCATCGACTCGAAGACGCCACTGTAGGCAGACGTGGTGGTGATGCTGTTCTGCTTCTCTACGCCGCGCATCTGCATGCACATATGCTTGGCCTCAAGAACGACCATGACCCCCTGGGGCTTGAGCGTGTCGTTGATGCAGTGCATGATCTGCTCGGTCAGACGCTCCTGTACCTGTAGGCGGTGTGAATAGATATCGATGACGCGGGCAATCTTGCTCAGACCAGTGATGTGGCCGTTGGGGATATAAGCCACATGTGCTTTGCCGTAGAACGGCAGCATGTGATGCTCACACATTGAGAAGAAGTCGATGTCTTTCACGATGACCATCTGGTCATACTTCTCTTCGAAGAGCGCGTCGGTAAGGACCTTGTGTGGATCCTGCGTGTAGCCGCGTGTGAGGACCTGCATGGCCTTAGCCACGCGTATAGGGGTCTTTTTTAGTCCCTCGCGTTCGGGATCCTCACCAAGGATCTTAAGGACGGCTTTATAGTGTGCGGCAAGATCGTCGAGTCCGTCACGGAATTCTGTTTCCGGGTTCATATTTTATGGGTAATAGATGTTGGGTGATGGGCGATAATGGGATGTTACTCAAAGACGGTGATCCTACCTTTCACGATGATAGCCGACTTGTACCCCATCGCCTTGACGGCACTGAGCATACGGCGTGCCTCGTCGAGTGAGCGATAGTTGCCGACGCGGCAGATCCAACGTGGTGAATAGAAATGCACATAGATGGGCTGGTCAGGGAAACGCATCTTGATGGCGTTGCCGGCCTGTTGCGCTTTGTTCTTGTCGGTACGCGTGTTACCACCGGCAAAAGCCTGGACACGATAGCCCGTCACCTTGTGGGCTCCGCGCATCACCTTCTTACGCATGTCGACGGTGGGGATATTGAACTCCTCCTCTGCCGCCTTTTGTGCCTGAGCCTTTTCTTCCTGTTCACGGTGCCAGCGCTCGCGGGCTTTCTCTATGCTGTCAGCCTTGGCTTCTTGGGTTTCCCTTGCGGCCTGCTCGGCTCTAGTAGCAAGTTCAGCTTTCCTTACCTGCCCGGTTTTCTTTGTCTGTTCAGTTTTCTTGTTCTGAACAGTCTTCTTAGTCTGCTCGACGATAATCGTTTTCTTAGGAGTCATGTTGTCCTTTACGGTCTGTCTCAGTGCTACATTGACTTCCTGAGCATTCTTGCCATTGACGAGATCATCAATGTCCCGGCTTTGCGAAATGGTGATTTTTCCATTCCCTGGCTTTTGTTGTAACAGGTGCTGCGTAAAGGTCTGGGCTTGCACCGTCGCGGTGGAGCCTATGAATGACAATAAAAGAAAAACGATCTTTTTCATTAAAATCTGAAACGATGATTGAGAAATGTTATAATGAGGCGACCATAAGGGCCGCCCCTACGTTATAAGCGGTTATGAACCGCTATTACTTTATTACTTCTTCCAAGCGTCGATGATACCCTTGAAGTCGGCAGCCTTCAGAGAAGCGCCGCCGATGAGGCCACCGTCGATGTCAGGCTTGGCGAAGAGCTCAGGCGCATTGCCGGGCTTGCAGCTGCCGCCATAGAGGATCGTAGTGTTCTCAGCAGCTTCTTTGCCGTACTTCTCAGCAACGATAGAACGGATGTAAGCCAGCATCTCCTCGGCCTGGTCGGAAGTAGCGGTCTTGCCAGTGCCGATAGCCCAGATCGGCTCGTAAGCCAGCACGATGTTCTTCCACTCGTCAGCAGATAGATTGAAGACGCTGCCGTCGAGCTCAGCCTTCACGATTTCATTCTGCTTGTCAGCCTCGCGATCCTTAAGCGTCTCACCACAGCAGAAGATGATCTTCAGACCGTTGGCAAGAGCGAGCTGAACCTTCTCCTTCAGGATCTCGGGTGTCTCGTGATAGTACTGACGACGCTCAGAGTGACCGAGGATGACATACTGCGCACCGGTAGACTTCACCATGGCAGCAGAGACCTCACCCGTGTAGGCTCCCTTCTCCTTGTCAGCGCAGTTCTCAGCGCCGAGAGCTACAATGTTCCGGTCGAGAACCTGAGCCACACTTGCCAGGTGGATAAACGGCGTGCAGATGATGACACCACAGTTGGGCTTGTCAGCCTTCAGTGTCTCGTTGATCTCTTTTGCCAGGGCGACACCCTCCTGCAGGTTCTCGTTCATTTTCCAGTTGCCTGCT
>CALJCU010000457.1 GCA_938023885.1 uncultured Prevotella sp.
ACGTGCTTTGTGGCTGGCTCTCGTGTTGCCGGGAGCCGGACAGATCTATAACCGCAAATACTGGAAATTGCCCGTCTTCTACGGTGGCTTCGTGGGCTGTGCTTATGCCCTGCGATGGAACAACATGATGTACCGCGACTATAGCCAGGCTTATCTCGATATCATGGACAACGACCCGACAACGCAGAGCTACAATCAGTTTCTGCATCTTGGCTCAACCGTAACAAGCGCTAACCAGGCACGTTGGCAGGACGTGTTCCGCAAACGCAAGGACCGCTACCGCCGCTGGCGTGACATGAGTTTCTTTGTCATGGTGGGTGTCTATGCACTCTCAGTGATAGACGCTTATGTCGATGCTTCGCTGTCAGAGTTTGATATCTCACCCGACTTGAGTTTCCGCTTTTCTCCGGCAGTCTTCAACAGTACCGACAACAGCCGGACAATATCCCATACCGCCCTGCTTAATAAGCCGGCCATCGGCTTTCAATGCGGTCTCACATTCTGAGCACCGCATCCTAAGCATCGCCTCTAATATATTTTGAATGTTATTATAAAGTGAAAAAGAACAGATTATACATATTCACAGCACTCTTCTCCTTCTTCTGTCTCACAGCACAGGCTCAGACAGATGACAAGGCCATCACGGTCAACGACAATGGCAGGGAGGAGAAGATCGATGTCCCCGAGGCCATGACGGCAGACCTCAGCAGCCTGATGCAGCTCTATAAGGCAAAGATGTATCTCAGGCCAGATAGCGACTGTAACATGCCGGACATCAATCCTGTCTACGATTCTGCTGTATATAGGGAGCGTCTCGCCAAGCTCCCGACAATCATTGAGATGCCTTACAACGAGATTGTACAGGCTTTCATCGACCGATACACGGGCCGGCTCAGACGAAAGGTGGCTTATATGTTAGGCGCACAGAACTTCTATCTCCCTGTGTTTGAGGAAGCGCTTGAGAGCTATAACCTCCCGTTGGAGCTCAAATATCTTCCTGTCATAGAGTCAGCTCTCGACCCGAAGGCTGTATCAAGAGGGGGTGCCGTCGGCCTGTGGCAGTTCATGCTGAAGACGGCACGACGCTATGGACTGAAAGTGAACTCCCTGGTGGATGAGCGTCGTGACATCTCACGCGCATCCTATGCCGCTGCCCATTATCTGAGTGATCTCTACAAGCTCTATGGTGACTGGAACCTCGTTATCTCTGCCTACAACTGCGGTGTAGACCAGCTCAACAAGGCCATCCATCGTGCACATGGAGAACGCGATTATTGGAAGATTTATCCCAAGCTCCCGGCTGAGACCCGCGGCTATGTGCCCGCCTTCATCGCAGCCAACTACGTGATGAACTATTACTGTGACCACAATATCTGTCCGCTGACCACTAATCTGCCACAGCAGACCGATACTGTGATGGTCAACAAAGATATTCATTTCGAGCAGATTTCACAGATGCTCAACATTGACGAGGATAAGCTCGAAGACCTTAACCCGCAGTATCGCTGCAACATTGTCAACGGCCGTTCCGGACTGACTTCTCTCCGTTTGCCCGAGGCGCTCATCCCTACATTCATCGATAAGGAAGATTCTATCTTCACTGCTGACGTCAAGGATTATAAACCAAAGCGTACAGAAGTCGAGGTTGCAGGAGGAAGTGACAACTACACGGTAAACAAGAATAAAATCGTGTTCGAAAAAAAATCGGATAACAATGAGAAAGTCAGCTCCGACAAGTCGGATAACGATGACAACAACGATGAGTCCGTGAGCAAGAGCAGTCATCGCCGCCGTTCGTCAAAAAGAAGCAGCAGGAGCAGTAAGAGCAGTTCTAAGAGAAGTTCTAAGAACAAGAAGAAGACAGAGACCTCCAAGAATGTCTCTGTCCGCAAAGGTGATACGCTCAGCGAGATAGCAGAGCGCAACCATACGACGGTATCGAAGCTGAAGAAACTGAACAAGATCAGCGGCAGCGACATACGGGCCGGTAAGAGGATTCGTGTGAAATAATCAGTCAGAGTAAGGGCTGGACAACGTAAACCTATTAATTGGATTGAGCATGGATGATCAAGAACTGAAAAACAAAGAGAGAGAGCAAGCCGACAACAAGATGATCATGGATGCATTCAATCATCTGCTCGACACTTATCTGCACTCCTCCCACCGCCGCAAGGTGGATATCATCACAAAAGCGTTCAACTTCGCGCGCCAGGCACACAAAGGCGTGCGCAGACTCTCGGGTGAACCATACATCATGCATCCTATCGCTGTGGCGCAGATAGCCTGTGAGGAGATGGGCCTGGGCTCCACGAGTATCTGTGCAGCACTGCTCCACGATGTCGTTGAAGACACCGACTATACGACGGAGGATATTGAGAATATCTTCGGACCAAAGATTGCGCAGATCGTAGATGGTCTGACGAAGATAAGCGGCGGCATCTTCGGTAACCATGCCTCAGCTCAAGCTGAGAACTTCAAGAAACTGCTGCTCACCATGAGCGATGACATCCGCGTCATCCTCATCAAGATCTGTGACCGTCTGCATAACATGCGCACACTCGCCTCACAGCCTAAAAACAAGCAGTATAAGA
>CALJCU010000458.1 GCA_938023885.1 uncultured Prevotella sp.
CAGCCCACCTCTTCGAAGAAGGCATAGAGCAGATATACAAACAATAACCACAAACAGAGTCCAATCTCCTTGTAATCAACAATGCCAAACAGAACAAAAGGCACCGCCAATGTGAGGATGCTCTTGGTGACCGATGTACCAAAAAGAGATGTCTTCATTTTTCTTCGAAGCGCCAAGATAACGACAATCGCGCCTATGAGTGGACTCAAGCCACCTACGAAATCCCACAATTTGACGTGGGATGGGTCTATGGTCTCAAAGCGGGTTGAGACGACTCTTATTAAGACCGCCAGAACATAGAAAAGCATGATGCTCCATGTCCGCTTCTGTTTTAATATGGATGATATCTTCATTTAGATGGGAAATTTGGTTCAAAGTTATATTATTTTTTCTTAAATCGAGCGGAATGTATGGGATTTGTGAGTATTTTTATTCTCATAGGAATCTTGTATTTAGCCAACCTGCCTTTACAATGGCTCGTAACTAATGCCTTCATTTCAGTGGCGCTCATTTTTCTTTTCGGAAATATTTCTGCTGCCACAATCTGGCCGAGCACGGGATTTGCCTCACCATAGACTCTGCACTCGCTCACGTCCTCCATCTCATACAACACACCTTCTACTTCAATGGGAAGGACTTTCTCTCCGCCGACATTAATGACGGAACTTGAGCGGCCGACAATCCTGATAAAACCGTTGCAGCACGACTCTACAAGATCTCCCGTGTAAAACCAGCCTTCGTTGTCAAACGAAGAACTTTTATAATTCAAATATCCCAAGATGTTGTTTTGGGATTTGATGAGAAGTTCACCATTGACGATTTTATACTCAGCGTTATTGTCTGCAATCTTCAAGATTGTGCTATCAGACGATTTACTGACAGTTGTCATAATGCCGGTTTCACTTGTTCCGAAAGTTTGCAGAAATCTGACGCTGGGAAGTGCCGTCCTCAACCGTTTGAGCAACGATTCGGGCATGGCTTCCGCCCCATAAGTGATAAGCCGCAGGGAGGAAGTGTCATGGTCGGCCATGGCATCAGAAATCAAGAGTAAGTTGAGAAACGTGGGAGTTACTGGCAATATGTTAATATGATATTTGGAGATAAGGTTTAATATGTATTCAGGTTCCCTTGATTCGGGAATAACCATGGCTGCTGACATGGCTACGCAACTGAGCAGCGTGTGAATGCCACCAATATGATCGAACATCAGGAAAAGGAGAAAAACGAGGCCTTTTGGCCTCTTATTCTGATAGGTGTCGATTAGCTTGCTCAAGTCGTGTATCATCATTTTAGGACGACCGGTAGTTCCCGAACTGAGAAGTATGAGACCTGCGTGATGAATGCCGACAAGCGTTCCAATCAGAGGGTTGCTGTTAACATCGGCAGTTTGTTCATGGGTGTGTATCTGCAAAACACCGTTTTCCCAATGAAGTGAGTAAAGGCCGCCAGCCTGTTGTATTTTCTGCTTGACAATGTCCGCTTCCTTGTCTGTTATGATGATAATCATATTATTGGTCTCATATAAGGCGAAGAAAGCGGCAATGGCTTGAAAATTGTAGTCCGAAACAATGGCCACCACATGACCGGTTCCCACCCGGTCTTGAATGACGTCCTTATACTGTTGTACGGCAAGGTAAAGTTCTGAATAGGTGTAGAACTGTCCTCTGTCTATCATAGCAGTTTTCTGCAACCCTATTTTAGTTTCAATAATCCATTTCATCAGCAAAATCCTCCTAAATATACGACTTGTCCGGTAATAAGTTTACTTTGTGGACTAATGTAAAAGTCAATGACATTTTTCACATCCTCATACGAAGCCATCACCTTGCAACTCTGGTCATCAATCAAGCGTTCTATTTTCTCAGGCTGCACCCGACTGATAAGGTCTGTGTTGACGGGCGAAGGGCCTACGGCATTCACAGTGACATTGAATGGCCCCACTTCTCTGGCCATTACCTTAGTTAGTTGCTCAATGGCCGATTTAGAAGCCGAATAGGCCAGTTCCCCTTCAAGATGCGAGGGAACGGCGATGGAAGAGAAATTTACTATGCGGCCTTCCTGTTGCTTTATCATGTATTTGGTACACTCTCGGCTGAAGGAAAATGTACCGCCATAGTTGGTCATCATCACCCTCATTGCCGACTCAGTGGAGGTTAGTACAGAGTGGTTCATTAAGCCTATGCCAGCATTATTGACCAATATGTCTAACCTTTTCTCTCGTAGATAAACGTGTTTCACATAGTCGACGACATTTTGCTCGTCGCCCACGTCAAGGTGAGCATGATGGTAATGGCTGTGATTAATGTCGCATTCCCTCCTGCTGCACCCGTATACAGTGTATCCCTCGTTAAGGTATGCCTCTGCCAGATAGCGCCCAATGCCCTTACGGGTGCCCGTAACAATCATAATTTTATTCATTAGAGGGAGCTTTTAGTTGGGAAATAATAAAGTTGTTGAGCGAGTTAACGCTCCTAAAGGGGCTAATCCTTGACGACATGGCTCGGTCGGAGGTCAGCGAGACATTGATTCCCTCATCCAGTAAGGTCGTCTCTACGTCGACAAGAATGTTTACCAACCCTAACGAATCAACGACTCTGTTTCGTCCAATCAGTGCCGTCTGACCGTTTACCATTGTCGCCATGTCGTTATTCTGCATGTTCTTTTTTACCGACTCGACAATAATCTTATAGATTTCGTTCGTTTTCATGTTATATAAAAGTCTATGCCTTG
>CALJCU010000459.1 GCA_938023885.1 uncultured Prevotella sp.
AGCTCTGCAATATGCGGGAGGCTGGAGATACGGTCGTTGACAAAGAAGACCTGTCCCGAACGGCTCATCTCGAAGTTGATTGCATCGGCGATGATCTCATGCGAAAACGTACAGAGCTCCGTGTGAATAGGGTAGCGGTTGGGCGGAGGTGTTCGCATGATGCTCATGTCGCGTGCTCCCATGAGTGAGAACTGTAGGGTGCGGGGGATAGGCGTAGCCGACATTGTGAGCGTGTCGACATCCGTTTTCAGCTTCCGCAGTTTCTCTTTCATAGAGACGCCGAACTTCTGCTCCTCATCAATGATGAGCAGTCCAAGGTCATGCCACTTCACAGTCTTAACCAGGAGCTTGTGCGTACCAATGATGATGTCGATACGCCCTGCTTCGAGGTCATCCAGGACTTGCCGCATCTGCTTCGCTGTACGTGCCCGGGAGAGATAGTCGACCCGCACGGGGAAGTCGCGCAGTCGTTTCTTGAATGTCTGGAAATGTTGATAGGCGAGGACTGTCGTAGGTACGAGCACGGCTGTCTGTTTCCCGTCGCAGGCGGCCTTGAACGCTGCACGCACGGCAAGTTCCGTCTTACCGAATCCCACATCACCACAGACGAGACGATCCATCGGCACGGCGCGCTCCATATCTGCCTTGATATCCTGTGTGGCCTTGAGCTGGTCGGGGGTGTCCTCATAGAGGAAGCTTGCCTCAAGCTCGTGCTGCATGAAGTTATCCGGAGAGAATGCAAAGCCTTTCTCCTGCCGCCGCCTGGCGTAGAGGCAGATAAGGTCACGCGCGATATCCTTGATCTTCTTCTTCGTACGCTCCTTGAGGCGATCCCAGGCGCCCGTGCCAAGGGTTGAGAGACGTGGCGGCTCACCTGTGTCAGCAGTCCGGTATTTGGATATCTTATAAAGCGAGTGGATGGATACATCCACCTTGTCGTTATTCTGATAGATGATACGGATGACCTCCTGGTAACCACCTTGCGGATTTGGCACCTTAATCAGGCCGCCGAACTTTCCGATACCAAGGTCGACATGCACGAGATAGTCGCCGGGCTCCATCTGCTGCAACTCTTTCATCGTGAGCGCCATCTTACCCGAGCGCGCCTTGTCCGACTTGAGGTTATACTTATGGAACCTGTCAAATATCTGATGATCCGTAAAGAAGCAAGCCTTGAGGTCGTTGTCCAAAAAGCCTTCGTGCACCGTCTTGTCCACAGCAATAAGATGGTCACCGAGCTTGCCGGTGACCTCTTCCGCAGACATGTCGTTAAGAATATCCTTCAGTCGCTGTTGCTGCTTGTCGCTGTCGGCAAGGATATAGATCTTGTAGCCTTGAAGCTGATAATCTTCCAGCGCCTGCTTCAGCATATCGAAGTTCTTGTGGAAAAGCGGTTGCGGTCTGGTATGGAACGAGATAGTAGCATCGGGAACTTCCTGCCCCCGATTGGAAGCCGTAAGTTGAATTACCTGAAAACGGGCTAACTCATCATTAAAGACGGTGGGCTTACAGAGCACGGCTTCGCGGTTCATTTCCCGCCGAATCCGTTCTTGTTCGACCTCTGTGGCACCTTCCAAACGCTCCGTCAAGGCTTGTGATGAGAAGCCTTCATCGTAGACAAGCTGAACAGTATCACGGACAAAGCGCCCGTCTTTCATCACGACGAGTGTGTCATCGGGAAGGAAGCGGAGGAATGGGACCTTCTCTGACTCTGACCCGGTTACAGCAAGTTCAGGCACAATCTCGACCTGTGACCTGCGGTCCTGTGACAACTGGTCTTCTACGGAGAAAGTACGGATAGTATCAATCTCGTCGCCGAAGAAATCGATACGATAAGGCAGTTCACTGCTGTAGGAATAGACATCCACAATACTACCACGCACAGCAAACTGTCCCGGCTCATAGACATAGTCCACCTCCGTGAAGCCAAGGTCACGCAGGCGATGCTCCAAATCTGTGATATCTATTGTCAGTGAAGTCTTCAAGGATATGCGGCGTTCATCGAAGTGGTTTTGTGAGACGACGAGCTCTGCCATGGCCTCGGGACAAGTAACAATAAAGTGCGGCCCTGTCTTAGAAGAAACTGCCGCTAAGGTCTCCGTCCGCAGAATCTCATTGGCGTCATCGCGCTGACCGTATTTCACGGCACGGCGATAGGCGGAAGGGAAGAAACAGGCCTTGTCACTCTTGAGGTCATTAAAGAAATAGCCCGCCTCATCAGCGTCATCAAGGATGAAAAGTACCGTGCGGTTCAACCGATCGGCAAAAGAGGAGAAGAGCAAAGGCACAGACGATCCCACAAGACCATCTATCGCAAGC
>CALJCU010000460.1 GCA_938023885.1 uncultured Prevotella sp.
TTATTGGCAAAATAATCATTCGTACAAGACTCCATCTTTCTGGAACCGGGCTGCTTACCACACTGGAAACATGGAGGCATACAAGCTCTTCAACAATGAGATAAAGACACCTGCTGCCAAGCAAAAAGCCGAGATATGGATGAATTATTCCACGGCATGGGCCGATTATAATAAATGGTCGGGGGCTACAGAGAAAGATCCTTCCAAGTGGCAATATAAACAATATGGTGAAGACCAGCAGCATGTGCTCTTTGGCGACTGGCAGATATGTTTCCAGACGTTCATCGACCTTTACAATATTGCTCCGGCTAAGAGGCGTGTAGCGAGGGCCAAGGAAGTGATGGGCTATGAGGCTGACTCCAAGGTCAATGACTATTGGTGGTGGGCCGATGCGCTCTACATGGTGATGCCTGTCTTGACGAAGATGTATAAGCTCACGGGAGATACCAAATACCTTGATAAACTCTTCGACAATATCCAATATTCGGACAGCGTCATGCTCGATAAGGAGACAGGGCTCTATTTCCGTGATGGCCGTTATGTTTATCCCAAGCACAAGGCGGACAACGGCGGTAAGGACTTCTGGGCGCGCGGTGACGGATGGGTGCTTGCCGGCCTGGCGAAGGTGCTTCAGGATATGCCTAAGAGCTATCAGCATTATGACTTCTTCGTAAAGAAATATCAGCGTCTGGCGCATGCTGTGGCTGCCTGCCAACAGCCGGCGGGCTATTGGACACGCTCCATGCTTGACAAAGACATGGCACCCGGTCCGGAGACGAGTGGTACGGCATTCTTTACTTTTGGACTGCTTTGGGGTATTAATAACGGACTGCTTTCTGAGACCGATTATCTGCCTACCGTGTCTAAAGCATGGACCTATCTCTCCCATACCGCTTTGCAGGCAGATGGCAGCGTAGGTTATGTGCAGCCTGTCGGTGACCGTGCTATTCCCGGACAGATGATCAACAAGAGTTCTCAGGCCGACTTCGGCGTGGGTGCTTTTCTGCTCGCTGCCTGCGAATATTATCGTTGGCTTTCTGCCAAGGAGAGCCCATCAAAGACAGTATCTCTGATTATCGGCAATCCAGGCAGTGATACGCGTACGCAGATTGTAGAGGTGGATGCAGCCACGGTAAGAACAGCATTGGGGATTGGAAAGAATGATCCTTTCATCGTCAAAAACGCTGCGGGTCAGGAGCTCGGTATTCAGTTGACTTACGACGGCAAGCTCCTCATCGATGCCGGTGTCTTGCCAGGTTCCACGTGGACGGTCTATGCTTCTAAGGGTTATCCAAAGACAACGAAGCCTCAAGTGCAGGGAGCGCTTTATAAGATTCGCAAAGATGATATCGCCTGGGAGAACGACCGTTGCGCTTATCGTGTTTATGGTCCAGCCTTGCAACGTACTGGTGAAAAGTCATTTGGCATCGATGTATGGGTGAAGGATACACCGGAACTCATCCTTGACCATCGTTATTATAAA
>CALJCU010000461.1 GCA_938023885.1 uncultured Prevotella sp.
AATCGCCTTAAACAAATGCTTCGCCATGCCTTCGAAGGTGCGGATGATATCCTCCTGATCCACGAAACTCATCTCACAGTCGACCTGTGTGAACTCCGGCTGACGGTCAGCACGAAGATCTTCATCGCGGAAGCACTTTACAATCTGGAAGTAACGGTCCATGCCGGCGACCATTAGCAGTTGCTTCAAGGTCTGCGGACTCTGAGGCAAAGCATAGAACTGTCCCGTATTCATTCGTGAAGGAACAACAAAGTCACGGGCACCCTCAGGAGTAGACCCAATCAGCATCGGAGTCTCTATCTCCATGAACTGACGTGCATCGAGAAAGTTGCGAATAAGAATAGTCATACGGTGACGGAGTTGCAAATTCTTACGTACACAAGAACGACGCAGGTCCAGATAGCGATACTTCATGCGAAGGTCATCACCACCGTCTGTATTATCCTCAATAGTGAAAGGAGGTGTCAGAGAAGAACTAAGCACTGTCAATGTGCTGACAATAATCTCAATATCGCCAGTATCCATTTTGTCATTCTTGCTCTGGCGCTCAGAAACGATGCCCTTTGCCTGAATGCAGTATTCACGGCCTAGTCTATTGGCTTTCTCCCACAATGCCTTATCGGAAGCCTCGTTAAACACCAACTGCGTGATACCATAACGGTCACGCAAGTCTACGAATGTCATTCCTCCCATCTTACGGGTGCGCTGCACCCATCCTGCGAGCGTTACCTCACACCCGGCGTCGGAGAGACGCAGCTCTCCGCATGTGTTAGTTCTATACATAATTAATAAGTATGTCTTTCTTGGCCACAAAATTACAATAAATTATTTGAAAAGAACCATAAGACGCCAATTAGCTGTAAAATTAATGTTAAATAATATGTTTCCAATGGTATGCAAAGAAACTTTTCTTATTTTTGCAACGTCTAATTTCGTACAAGCTAATATTTGCAACAAGATTCAAAAGGTAAATACAATGAAGAGATTACTTTTTACTGTCCTTCTGTTTGTCGTAGGACTGACAATGACATTCGCTCAGGCGAAGGTAACTTTTGATAAGCTGACAAACAACTTTGGAACATTCTCAGAGAACGATCCTGTGCAGCAGTGCACGTTTACATTTACTAATAATGGTGATAAGCCGTTGATCATCAATCAGGCTGTAGCAAGTTGCGGATGCACGGTTCCTAAATACACGAAAACTCCTATTAAGCCGGGAGAGAAAGGAACGATCACTGTCACTTACAATGGTAAAGGGAAGTTCCCTGGTCATTTTAAGAAAACCATCACGATCCGGACGAACGGTATACCAGAGATGACACGCCTGTATATTGAGGGAGTGATGACAGAGGCCAAAGAGTCTAAATAGCCATCCTATTATAAAGAAAGGAAGCCTCAGGTGGCCTCCCCACTCCATTATAAAGTTTCGGCCTAAGATAAGAACTGACTTTTTAACTCAAACTTTAAACTTATCGCTTATGCAAGAAACCGTCAAGAATGTCCTGACTGGACATTTCAACAAGAAGAAAGCCTTCTGGCTTTTCCTTACGGCCTTGGTGACTATCATCGTATGGAATCTTCCGTCAGGCGTTTTTGGCATTAATGGTCTCACTGTAGTCCAACAACGTGTCATTGCCATCTTTGTCATGGCGGTGATGCTGTGGCTCACAGAGGCAATTCCGGCATGGGCAACATCTGTGACTATCATTTTTGTCTTGTTATTCTTTGTCAGCAACTCCTCGTTCAAATTTATGCAAGGGAGTGGAGGCGAATATGGGCAACTTCTTGACTCCGTGGGTATCATGGCTTGTTTTGCCGACCCAACGATCATCCTCTTCCTTGGCGGTTTCATTCTTGCTATTGCCGCTACGAAGTCAGGGCTCGATGTATGGATGGCAAAGACAATGATAAGGCCTTTCGGCAAGAAGAGCGAGAATGTACTTTTGGGCTTTATGCTCATTACGGGCATTTTTTCCATGTTCATCTCCAATACGGCTACGGCTGCCATGATGCTGACATTCCTCACACCTGTCTTCAAGGCTCTTCCTGCTAACGGCAAAGGACGCATCGCTCTGACAATGGCTATTCCTATTGGCGCTAACCTTGGCGGTATGGGGACACCTATCGGTACACCTCCTAATGCTTTTGCCTACAAGGTACTTAATGACCCTACGGGAATGGACATGGATATAAGTTTCGGACAGTGGATGGCCGTGATGGCGCCGTTAGTCATCGTGCTGCTTATCATTGCATGGCTTCTGCTTCGAAAGCTCTTCCCATTTTCACAGAAGACCATTGAACTCAAGATCGAAGGTGACATGCACCGCAACTGGCGCTCAGTAGTGGTGGCAGTGACATTCTTGCTCACTATCATTCTTTGGATCTTCGGCAAACAGATCGGTATCAATGCCAATACCGTTGCTATGCTTCCCATTGCTGTTTTTGCCTTTACTGGAGTTATCACCGCTAAAGACCTACAGAATATTGACTGGGGGGTCATCTGGATGGTTGCCGGCGGATTTGCACTAGGTCTGGCCATGAACGGTACGGGATTGGCGAAGGCTGCCGTTGAGTCGATACCTTTCGGCGAATGGAGTCCGATCGTCATCCTTATTATTGCAGGACTGGTCTGCTATTTCCTGTCCAACTTCATTAGTAACACGGCTACAGCAGCCTTGCTTATTCCTATCCTTTCTGTGGTTTGCAATGGTATGGGTGATAAGCTAAATGTTATTGGAGGTGACTCAACGATTCTTATCGGCATTGCTGTCGCCGCATCGGCAGCCATGACGCTTCCTATCTCAACACCTCCTAACGCCATTGCTTATTCAACAGGCCTTATCCAGCAGAAAGACATGGCAAAAGCTGGTATATTCGTCGGAATCATCACACTCGTCTTAGGATTTAGTCTACTTATTCTTGTTGGAAAGGCTGGGATCCTCTGATTTATCTTGCTAATCGGTAGCAGCCACAAAGACAGCCACTGCTAAGCATCTAATAGTCCTTTCGAAAAATATCTTCTCAACATTTCGTTTTGTCTTTGTTTATTAGTAACTTTGCAATATGGAATGTTGAGATAAAGGAAAGGATTATTATGAAAGACTTCTATAGAATAGGTCTTGATGTTGGATCAACAACTGCAAAAGTTGCCGTCCTTGACCCTAATGATAAGCTTGTTTACGCACGTTATGAGCGTCATAACGCTAAGGTAAAGGAATTTGTCAGTTCTTATTTTAAAGAGATCGGCCAGAAGTTTCCCGGTGCACGTGTGGCACTTTGCGTCACGGGCTCAGTCGGTATGTCAACGGCCGAAGACCTTGGAGCAGTGTTCGTACAGGAAGTCGTTGCGGCTACAGTGTTTGCTCGCAACCGTTATCCAGAAGCCAAGGCGTTGATTGATATCGGTGGTGAGGATGCAAAAGTAGTGTTCTTTAACGGCAAAACGACGGAATTGCGCATGAATGGTAACTGTGCAGGCGGCACGGGTGCTTTCATTGACCAAATGTCTGTCCTGATGGGTTGCGACAACCAGAAGATGAGTGACCTTGCCTTGCAGTCGACCCACCTCTACCCTATGGCTGCTCGTTGCGGTGTGTTCGCTAAGACCGACATTCAGAATCTCATGTCCCGCAATCTTCCGGAGGCTGATATTGCTGCCAGCATCTTCCATAGCATTGCGGTTCAGACCGTCACCACATTAAGTCACGGTTATGACTTTTCCGCCCCTATTCTTCTCTGCGGTGGTCCTCTCACATTCCTTCCCGCCTTAAGAAAAGCCTTCTCCGACTATCTCAGCATGCCGTTCTCCGATTTCATCATCCTCAAAGAAAGTAACCTTATCCCGGCACTCGGATGTGCTATCAGGGCAGGAAGATTAAGTGATTGCGATAAAGTGGTAGGTGTTAATGATTTGTTGGCGGCCATCTCTGGTACCAAGCATGTTATTAACCCCCGACATCCATCATCCAATACCCAATTAGCCCCTCTGTTTGCATCTGAAGAAGAGCATCAGACGTGGCTGAAGAACAAAGAGGAATATGCCACGAAGGTTTATCCTTTGCACCAAGGTATGGAACAAGTCGTTATTGGCATTGACTCCGGGTCTACAACGACGAAGATTACTGCCGTACGCGCTTCTGGCGAGGAGGCAGGGCAGATTGTCTTCACCGACTATTCTATGAATCTCGGCAACCCGATAAAAGCCGTGAAAGACGGGTTGACAAGATTAAAGTCGAAAGCTGAAGAAGCTGGTGCAGAGTTACATGTTGTCGGTTCATGCTCAACAGGATACGGAGAGGAACTCATTAAGGCAGCCTTCAATCTTGACAGTGGTATCATTGAGACTATGGCACATTATCGTGCTGCAGCCCATCTCATGCCCAATGTGAGTTTTATTCTTGACATTGGTGGACAGGACATGAAGGCTATTTTTGTGGAGAATGGTGCAGTGACACGTATGGAGCTCAACGAAGCGTGTTCATCGGGCTGTGGCACATTTATTCAGACATTCGCCAAGGGACTGGGCTATCGAGTTGAAGACTTTGCCAAGCTTGCATGCCGTGCC
>CALJCU010000462.1 GCA_938023885.1 uncultured Prevotella sp.
AACAACTGTTTGGCATTCTCCGTCGAACGCCGCGCGATCTTCCGCCAGACGCCGCATGATCTTCCGCCGAACGCCGCGCGATCTTCCGCCGAACGTCGCATGATGACGTAAAAGCATAAATCAATTGTCCTTATTCCTGATATTCTTCGCGGAAAAGGGAGGGTCTATCCGTTTTTTTTATTAATTTTGTGGCACATATTGTGGCACAATAAGGAAAGGCATGCATATGGCACGACGTGAAGAATGGCACGATGACTATTGGCTGTTGCTTATACAGCTCTACCTGAGGCAACCGCAGGGTGTGAAGCACCTCTACAGCCGCCCTCTTGTCGATGTAGCGATGGAACTTCATATCCATCCTGCAGAGATCCACCGGCGCTTGTTCCGTCTGCGGCAGATTGACACCCCACGGCTCCTGCGCCTGTGGGACACGTATGCCAGGAATCCGCGGAAACTGAAAAGGGGCATCAAACTGCTTCGCGAGATGAACGGCTTCGGCAACGCCCCGGCTTTCTATGCCGGTGTGGAAGTCAACGAGTCGTGGGAAAAGGACTTCAAGCCCATCGGCACCGGGACACTGACGCCCGTGAAGCTCATCCTCATCCTCGATCTCTATTTCCGCCTGACACCTGTCACGATGGCGGAAGATACGCCGGAGGTCACAGAACTGTCGAGGCTCATCAGGGAAACGCGGAAGACAATTGTGGACGTGATGGACGTGTTCCTCGTCTGTGACCCTTACATCACCGAGTACACACACACCGACTCGCCGATACTTCCCGCCTGCAAGGATATCTGGCAGCGGTTCGGAAACGATGACCTCGAAGCGCTGGCCACGCTGGCGGCACAGTTGAAAGAATACTTTGTACGCATCCGCTAAAGAATAAAGAACAAATTAATGGTACAAAAACTCATACAGACTCAGACCCAGCAACAGGTTCAGCAACAGAGGCTCTCGCAACAGCAGATGCTGCAAGTGAGGCTCTTGGAGATGCCGCTCGCCGAACTCGAACAGAATATCAGTGCGGAGCTCGACGACAACCCGGCACTCGAAGAGAAGCGCGACGATGACCCATTGGACGCCGCAACAAGCAGTGTGGATGACGCTTTCGATGACTCGTCTTCCGGGGATTCTTCTTCCGATGACGACTCTTTCGAGGAGAAATCGGAACGGGAGGATCGTGAGGAGGCCCTCGACAATGCCCTTGAGGACTTGGGGGGTGATGATGAGATGCCGGAGCCTACACATGGCGGCTCCCAGACTGACCCCGATGCTGACTATGAGGAGACGGTGTGGGGCGATGCCACGTCGTTCTACGACAAGCTCAAGGAGCAGATGGGAGAGACGGAGCTTACCGGCCGGCAACAGCAGATCATGGAGTATCTCATCGGATCCCTCGACGGCGACGGCCTGCTGAGGAAGGGTCTCGATGATATCTGTGATGAGCTCGCTATCTATCATGGCATTGATGTGCCGGCGAAAGAGATAGAGAAGGTGCTGAAGATTCTGCAGGCCTTCGATCCGGCAGGCATCGGTGCCCGTTCGCTCCAGGAGTGCCTGCTCCTGCAGATTGCACGCAGGCCGGAGAGCAAGCTCAAGAGACTTATGAAAGAGGTCATCAGTAACCATTTCGACGACTTCATCAAGAAGCACTGGGACAAGATAGCGCAGTCGATGAACCTCACACCGGAACAGTCGAACGTCATTCACGAAGAGATCAGGAAGCTCAACCCCAAGCCCGGTGCCGCCCTCGGTGAGACGGAAGGCCGCAGTCTTCAGCAGATTACGCCGGACTTCATCGTTGACACGGATGATGATGGCAATGTGACGTTCACGATCAATGGCGGGCGTATCCCCGACCTGAGAATCTCTCCTTCGTTCACGGAGATGGTCGATACCTACCGCACGAACAAGCAGAACATGAACCGCAGGGAGAAAGAGGCGCTGCTCTATGCCAAGGAGAAAGTGGACAAGGCACAGGGCTATATCGAGGCTGTCAGGCAGCGGCGCCACACGCTCTACGTCACGATGAGAGCCATCATCAACTGGCAAAAGAAGTTCTTCCAGAATGGTGACGAGGCTGACCTCAAGCCGATGATACTGAAGGACATCGCAGAGAAGACAGGTCTTGACATCTCAACCGTCTCACGTGTGAGCAACATGAAATATGCTCAGACCCGCTGGGGCACGTTTCCCTTGCGTTTCTTCTTCACCGACGGTTACACGACGAAGGACGGCGAGGAGATGTCGACACGTAAGATCAAACTCGCCCTGAAGGACCTCATCGGCAACGAGGACAAGCACAAGCCGCTCAGCGACGATATTCTTGCTCAGGAGATGAAAAAGAAAGGCTTTCCCATCGCAAGGCGTACAGTAGCCAAATACCGTGAGCAGCTCGGACTGCCGGTGGCAAGACTCAGAAGAAATAGTTAACGAATATGCGCGAGAAAGATATAATCATAGCGGCACGGGCCGTAAGCATGGTGTTCACTCCTTTCTATCTGCCTCTGGCAGGGTTGCTGGCGTTGTTCATCTTCAGCTACATGAACCTCATGCCGTTTGTCTATAAGGCCATGGTGCTGTTGATGGTGTATCTCTTCACCATTCTCTTGCCCACTCTTCTCATCCATGCTTACCGCAGTTATCAAGGCTGGTCGAAGTGGCAGCTGGGCAAGCGGGAGAGTCGTATGGTGCCTTACATCATCGCTATTCTCTGCTATACGATGTGCTATTTTGTGATGAGCTATCTGCACATCCCACAGTTCATGGCCAATATTCTGATAGCGGCACTCCTTATCCAGATCGTGTGCGCCGTGGTTAATGTGTGGTGGAAGATCTCCATGCATTCAGCAGCCATAGGAGGTTTTGAAGGAGCCCTTGTGGCCTTCTCCATCCTCTTCGCTTTCAATCCCCTCTGGTGGTTCTGTGTCATCCTCCTTCTCTCAGGTCTGGTCGGAACGAGCCGTATGATCCTGCGGCAGCACTCGCTGGCACAGGTCGTGGCAGGGTTCCTTGCCGGCACCGTCTTAGGATTTTGGGCAATCATATAAACATAACAATATTATGCAGCCGTTAGTAAGTATTATCATGGGTTCTACAAGCGACCTTCCTGTCATGGAGAAAGCTTGCAAATGGCTTGAGGAACAAGAGATTCCTTTTGAGATGAGCGCGCTCTCCGCCCATCGCACTCCCGACGCCGTGGAGCAGTTTGCCAAAGGTGCCAAGGCGCGCGGCGTGAAAGTCATCATCGCCGGTGCCGGCATGGCAGCAGCCCTCCCGGGTGTCATCGCCGCCTCTACGCCGCTGCCTGTCATCGGCGTGCCTATCAAGGGTATGCTCGATGGTCTCGACGCCATGCTCTCTATCATCCAGATGCCGCCGGGGATCCCCGTGGCTACCGTGGGTGTCAATGGCGCTCAGAACGCGGCTGTCCTCGCTGCTGAGATGATTGCTCTCGGTGATGAGGAGACAGCCGGGAAGGTCGATGCCTGGAAGGCAGGACTGGGAAAGAAGATAGAAAAAGCCAACGCTGAGCTTGCCTCTGTCAAGAACTATAAATTTAAGTGCTGAATGGATCTGTTCAATTATCACCGCCGTCAGTCTCCGGTGGTGCATATCGGATCGCTGGATATGGGTGGTGACAACCCCATACGTATCCAGTCGATGACGACGACGAGCACCGACGATACCGAGGGCAGCGTCGCTCAGGCGGAACGTATCATCAAGGCGGGCGGCGAGCTCGTCAGGCTCACTACGCAGGGTGTAAAGGAAGCTGAGAACCTGAAGAACATCAGTGCAGGCATCCGTAAGGATGGCTTTGCCACGCCCCTCGTTGCCGATGTCCATTTCAACCCGCGTGTGGCTGACGTCGCTGCGCTCTATGCTGAGAAGGTGCGTATCAATCCGGGCAACTATGTAGACCCCGCGCGTAAGTTCATCAAACATGATTATACCGATGAGGAATATGCGGAGGAGCTCAAGAAGATTGAGGACCGCCTCGTACCGTTCCTTGATATTTGCAAGGATCACCATACCGCTATCCGTATCGGTGTGAACCACGGCTCACTCTCCGACCGTATCCGTAACCGTTACGGCGACACACCGGAAGGTATCGTGGAGAGCTGCATGGAGTTTCTGCGTATCTGTAAGAAGCATGACTTCAGCGATGTCGTCATCTCTATCAAGTCGAGCAACACCGTCGTCATGGTGCGCTCCGTACGCCTGCTCGTTGAGACGATGGACAAGGAGGACATGCATTATCCCCTCCATCTCGGTGTGACGGAAGCCGGCGATGGTGAGGACGGACGTATCAAGAGTGCTGTGGGTATCGGTGCTCTCCTGGCCGACGGCATCGGCGACACCATACGCGTGTCGCTCACTGAGGAGCCTGAGGCAGAGATTCCCGTGGCGCGTCATCTCGTCGATTATATCAGCCGCAAGGCAGGACATCTCCTCATCCCGGGTGAGGCCTACGGTGGTTTCGACTGGCTCCGTCCCGAACGTCGACAGACGATAGCTGTGGGAGATATCGGAGACAGGAACGGGCCGGTGGTCATCGCCAGCC
>CALJCU010000463.1 GCA_938023885.1 uncultured Prevotella sp.
TGGTATGAAGACTTACTCTATGCGTATTTGGCTCCAGCCAGATAAGATGAAGCAGTATGGTCTTGTCCCTTCTGATATCTCTGGAGCATTAGCAGAACAGAATATCGAGGCAGCACCAGGTTCTTTTGGTGAGCAAAGTAAGCTCAAGTTTGAGTACACCATGCGCTATAAGGGACGTTTGAAGACACCAGAAGAGTATGGTAATATCATCATCTCTAGCAATACAAATGGGCAGACATTACACTTGCGTGATGTGGCAAAGGTGGAATTAGGCGGTTTGCAATATTCCGTTGCCATGCGTAACAATGGGCAACCTGCTGTATTAGGTATGGTTAATCAGGTGGCTGGTTCAAATGCGACACAGATTGCCGATGATGTAAAAGCAGCCTTGGCTGATGCCCAAAAGCAAATGCCTCCCGGGATGAAGGTCACGATTGAGCAAGATGTAACCGAATTCCTTTTTGCTTCTATCGAAGAGGTAGTACGCACACTGGTAATTACTTTGGTCTTAGTGTTCTTTGTTGTGTATGTCTTCCTACAGGACTTCCGCTCTACACTCATCCCTATGATTGCTGTGCCAGTAGCCTTGATTGGTACGTTCTTCTTCCTTTGGGTCTTTGGCTTCTCCATCAACCTTTTGACACTGTCGGCATTGTTATTAGCGATTGCCATCGTGGTGGATGATGCCATTGTGGTGGTTGAGGCTGTTCATGCAAAACTCGATTTAGGTTATAAGAGTGCTATGACGGCTGCCATTGATGCAATGAATGAGATTTCAGGAGCTATCATCTCTATTACTTTGGTGATGTCAGCAGTGTTCGTGCCAGTATCATTTATTGGTGGAACATCAGGTACTTTCTATCGTGAGTTCGGTGTAACTATGGCGGTATCAATCGTTATCTCTGCTCTGAATGCTTTGACCTTGTCACCAGCCTTATGTGCTATCTTCTTGAAGCCACACAGCGATGACGAGGAACACAAGAAGCTGTCACGTATTGACAGATTCCACATGGCATTCAATACACAGTATGATAAGATCAATGCGAAGTATCAGAAGAAAGTAGAGAAGATTATCAACCATCGGTGGATTTCAGGTACAGCTGTAGTCGTAGGTATCGTTGCTCTTGTGCTTACAATGACCTTCACAAAGACAGGTCTTGTACCTGATGAAGATACAGGAACATTGTTTGCTATGGTCAGTATGCCTCCAGGGACATCACAAGAAGAGACTCAAAAGGTAGTTGATCAGGTAGATAAAATGTTGGCAAGTAACCCTTATATCGAGCGTCGTGAACAGATTGTTGGTTACAACTTCTTGGCCGGTCAGGGGTCTAATCAGGCAACTTTCATTGTTAAGTTGAAGCCTTTTGCCGAGCGTGAATATGGCATGTTCGACCGTATTAAGTCGGTATTCACGGGTGCTGGTATTGCTGGATTATTCATTGACCCAACTTCTTCTAATATGATTTTGGGCATGATTTACAAGCAAACAGCCAGTATTAAGGGTGCGCAGGTAATAGCCTTTGCACCGCCAATGATTCCTGGTTATGGTATGTCGAATGGTCTTTCTTTCTCTTTACAAGATAAGACAGGTGGCGATTTGAATAAATTCTTTAAGGTAGCACAGGATTACCTCGCTGCTTTGAACAAGCGTCCGGAGTTCAGCCGTGCGCTGACGACATACAATCCTAATTATCCGCAGTATATGGTCGACGTGGATGTGGCAAAGGCAAAGCAGGCCGGGACGTCTACCGCTGCCATCCTTTCCGTCCTGCAGGGCTACTACGGCGGTCTGTATGCTTCCAACTTCAATGCGTACGGCAAACTCTACCGTGTCATGATCCAGGGGACGGTCGAGAGCCGGATGAGTGAGAGCGGACTGAGCAATATCTATGTCAGGACAGCTTCCGGGATGGCGCCTGTGAGTGAGTTCTGTACGCTGAACCGTGTCTACGGTCCCTCCAACATCACCCGTTTCAACCTCTTCACCTCAATTGCCGTCAATGCGACTCCTGCCGACGGCTACTCTTCGGGACAGGCTATCCAGGCGGTAGA
>CALJCU010000464.1 GCA_938023885.1 uncultured Prevotella sp.
ATCCATGATAGTTTCACCGTTTGGGCCAAGACCGTCTAACTGTTTTAAGCCACCATAACGGCTGCCCATACCGGCAGCTAACAATAATAATGTAGGTTTCATGAATGCGTATATTTAAAAATTGGTTTTATCTATGTAATTATGTGCAAAGGTAATCATTTTTAGTTTATATAGAATAATTAATCGTCTTTATTTTGTAATTTTGTAACATTAAATTGCTTATCATGCCTGTCATTTCATTGAAATTCATTCTCTCAATGCCCCCGGCGTAGAAGTCTATCACCGTCCGCAGCCTTCCGGGTACTGGGAAAAAGATAGTTGCATTGATATTTTTGATAGTGTTAGCAAAAATCGGCATAAAACTATCCGTCTTTCGGATAAATTATTTAACTTTGCTTGAGACAATGAGGAATCCTACTTGTAATTAGCATATAACGTATTGATGTTCAGTGTTTTGTGCTTTTTACAGGGAGAGATTGGTATCAGAAATATCCTTGTACTATATAAAATACCCGGTCGGGATACAATTATGAAAGTAGTGTTGTTGGCTGGCGGTCTCGGTACACGTATCAGTGAGGAGAGCCAGTTTAAGCCGAAGCCGATGGTTGAGATTGGCGGCATGCCGATGCTCTGGCATATCATGAAAGAGTATAGTTATTATGGCTATAACGAGTTCATTATCTGTGCCGGTTACAAGCAGGAGTATATCAAGGAGTGGTTCTCCAACTATTTTATCCATAACAGTGATGTGACCTTTGATTACACCCAAGGAAAGAATGATGTCACGATTCATCATACGAACATTGAACCGTGGAAGGTGACGGTCGTTGACACGGGTTATAACACGATGACGGGCGGACGAATCAAGCGTGTCAGGGAGTATGTCGGCAATGCGCCATTCTTTATGACCTATGGTGATGGCGTCTGTGACGTGGACATGAACAAACTGTTAGCTTTTCATCGTTCCCATGGCAAGTTGGCCACGCTGACGGCCGTCAAGCAGGATCAGAGCAAAGGAGTACTTGATATCGGCGGCGACAATGCCGTGCGCAGTTTCCGTGAGAAGAATATTGCTGACAGGGCTCCTGTCAATGCCGGTTATATGGTCTTGGAGCCGGAGGTCTTTGACTATATTGACGGAGACGATACAGTCTTTGAGAGAGAGCCTTTGGAGCGATTGGCTGAGGAAGGACAACTGATGTCGTATATCCATCATGGCTTCTGGCAGTGCATGGACAGTATGCGTGAGAAGCAGGATCTTGAGAAACTCCTCGCTGTCGGGAAGGCTCCTTGGAAGAGATGGTGACAAGGCAGATAGAGATGAGTATCGATTTATTTCATGATTTCTTTCGTGGCAAGCGTGTGCTTGTCACGGGACATACGGGGTTCAAGGGATCCTGGCTCTCCATATGGCTCCATGAACTCGGCGCAGAGGTCATCGGTGTGGCCTTGGACCCTTATTCCGCAAAGGACAACTATGAACTCTCGGGCATCGGGAAGAAGATAACGGCAGACTTGCGTGCTGATATCCGTAACGGAGAGCAGATGAGAGAGATCTTTCAAAAATATCAGCCAGAGATAGTTTTCCACCTTGCCGCCCAGCCCCTTGTCCGACGGAGCTACGTAATCCCCGTGGAGACTTACGAGTGCAATGTCATGGGGACGATCAATGTCATGGAGGCTATCCGTGCCACCGATAGTGTTAGGGTCGGAGTGATGATCACGACTGACAAGTGTTACGAGAATAAAGAACAAATTTGGGGTTATCGGGAGAATGAGCCGTTCGGAGGCTATGATCCTTACAGTAGCAGTAAAGGCGCTGCCGAGATTGCCATCCGGAGCTGGCGCCGCAGCTTCTTTAACCCCAAGGACTATGGCACGAAACATCATATGAGCCTAAGCAGTGTCCGTGCCGGTAATGTCGTCGGTGGGGGCGACTGGGCAAAGGACCGCATCATCCCCGACTGTATCCGTGCCCTTGAAGCCGGCAAGCCTATCGAGATTCGTAGACCGCATGCCATCCGCCCATGGCAGCATGTCCTTGAACCGCTTTACGGATATATGCTTCTTGCTACGAAGATGTGGGATGATCCGACAAAATATTGTGAAGGTTGGAACTTCGGGCCCAACCAGGACTCTATCACTGACGTGTGGACCATTGCTACGAAGCTTCTCCACAACTACGGTCAGGGAGAACTGAAAGATGTCTCTGATCCTAACGCGCTCCATGAAGCCAGTCTGCTTGTGCTCGATATCAGCAAGGCGAAGTTTTGTCTCGGTTGGACGCCCCGCATGAATATCGACCAATGCATAGCGATGGTTGCCGACTGGTATAAGCACTATCGGCATGACGATGTCTACCAGCTGTGTGTAGAAGAAATAAAGAATTACACAAAATAATATACGATATAAAGTTTGATGTCACGCAAAGAGGAACTGAAAGCACAGATATTGGAGCTTACACGGGAATATTATAAAGAGGTACATGCGCAGCAGCCGGCGTTTGTGCCTGGGAAGACTAAGGTCAACTATGGCGGCCGTTTCTTTGATGACAAAGAGATGACGAACCTCGTTGGCGCCTCGCTCGACTTCTGGCTTACTGCCGGACCCTGGGCGCATAAGTTTGAAGTGGGCCTGGCTAAATGGCTCGGCGTAAGATATTGCAGTCTGTGTAATTCGGGCTCTTCCGCCAACCTGCTTGCATTCTCCGCCCTGACGGCACCCGAACTCGGTGACCGTGCCATCAAGCGAGGTGATGAGGTCATCACCGTTGCTGCCGGATTCCCGACAACCGTGGCCTGCATCATTCAGTATGCTGCCGTCCCTGTTTTCGTCGACATGAGTGTGGAGGAGAGCAATATCGATGTCACGCAGCTCGAGGCCGCTTATAGTCCGAAGACCAAGGCGGTGATGGTGGCTCACAGTCTGGGCAATCCATTCAACCTCCAGGTCGTTGTGGATTTCTGCCGCAGGCATAACCTGTGGCTTGTAGAGGACAACTGCGATGCCCTCGGCTCAGAGTATTTCATTGACGGCGAATGGAAGAAGACGGGGACGATCGGTGATCTCGGGACCTCCTCTTTCTATCCTCCTCATCACATGACGATGGGAGAGGGCGGTGCCGTATATACGAATAATCCGTTGCTCCACAAGTATGTCAATAGTTACCGGGACTGGGGCCGTGACTGTTGGTGTGTCGGTGGGGTCGACAACACGTGCGGCAAGCGTTTTACGGGAGAGTTCGGACAGCTGCCTGTGGGCTACGATCATAAATATGTGTACAGTCACATGGGTTACAACCTCAAGGCAACTGACCTGCAGGCAGCCATTGGCTGTGCACAGTTGGAGAAGCTCGATTTCATCGTTCAGCGTCGTCGTGAGAATTTCGACTTCATGCATAAAGGCCTTGAAGGCGTTCGTGGTCTTCTTCTTCCTGAGCCCCAGAAGAACAGTCGTCCGAGCTGGTTCGGCTTCTTCATCACGGTGAAGGATGATGCAGGCTTCACTCGCAATGAGTTGACCCGTTATCTTGAGGATCACAAGATTCAGACCCGCAACCTCTTTGCCGGCAACCTGCTGAAGCATCCCGCTTTCGGGCAGTATGAGAAGGGCAAGGACTATCGTGTCATCGGCGGCCTCCCCGTTACGAATCATATCATGACAAACAGTTTTTGGCTCGGCGTCTATCCAGGCATGACGAAGGAGAAACTGCAGTATATGGTCGACACCATCAAGGAGTTTGTGGCAGGACAGTAAGTCGGTTTTATATAATCAGCTTGTAGCATATTTTTAGAGAAATGAGGTATCTTATCACAGGTGGTAACTCTTTTATTGGAGTCTCTCTTTGTAAGCGACTTCTGACAGAAGGGCATGAAGTAGTTGTCGTTTGTAGAAAGACATCTTCATGCCTTTTGAAGGAGAGTGAGCATGTCAGGATAGTCCGCTATAGTGACTTGTCAGATATGCGTTCACTAACTGGGCAGGTAGACTATGCCGATGTATTTGTCCACTTGGCCTGGGGCGGTACCAGCCATGAGGGTAGAGACAACAGGGAGTTGCAGGAGGAAAATATCCGCTGTTCGATGGATGCGTTGGATGTAGCCGGGCATATTGGAAGTCAGCTCTTTGTTGAGGCCGGCAGTCAGGCTGAGTATGGTTTTGTGAATGGTCCGATCACAGAGGAGACACCCTGTCATCCCGAAAACGAATATGGCAAGGCCAAACTAAGGTTTGGTGAGTTGGCTGAGGATTATTGTGCTCACAATGGCATGAAGTTTATCCATCTGCGTATCGTTAGTGTCTTTGGTGAAACAGATCATCCGGGCACCCTTGTCATGAGCTGTATCCGGAAGATGCTGAATAATGAGGATGTGCAACTGTCGGCATGTCAGCAGTTATGGAACTTTGTTGATGTAGAGGATGCTGTCATGCAGATATATCTTCTCACTCAGTATGCCTTGGGGTTCAAGGACTTCAAGTCAGAGATTTATCTTATCGCCAGTCGTGACACCCGGAAGCTCCGCTCTTTTGTAGAAGAAATGCGAATTTTGACCCATACGAAGAGTACATTGCGTTTCGGCGAGTATACGCCTGCCAATGTCGTGACGCTGGATCCTGTCATGGACAAGACGGCGGAAGCCACCAATGGTTTTATAGCATCAAAGACATTCGGAGACGTCATAAAACAGATTATTACAGAATACACGCACTCAAAATAATCATGATCAAAGTCAGCGATTTTGTTTTTCAGCATTTGGTAGAGAAACATGGTATCCATCAGTGTTTTATGGTAACAGGCGGTGGCGCCATGCATCTGGATGATTCGATAGGCCATACCAAGGGTATGACTTATATATGCAATCACCATGAGCAGGCATCGGCTATTGCCGGTGAAGGTTATTATCGTGCATGTGGTCAGCTGCCGGTTGTCTGCGTCACAACAGGGCCTGGAGGAACGAATACGATCACGGGTGTACTAGGAGAGTATCTTGATTCCATTCCCGGTCTTTTCATCTCCGGACAGATCAAGACCATGACATACAAAAAGACCTATCCCTATCTGAACCTTCGTCAGTTAGGAGATCAGGAGGCTGATATCATCGCCATGGTCAGTCCAATCACCAAATACGCCAAGACGGTGTATGATCCGCTCGATATCAAATATGAGCTTGACAAGGCTATTGCCATTGCTCTCGACGGACGTCCGGGCCCCGTCTGGCTTGATATTCCTCTAAATGTGCAGGGAGCAGTAGTTGATGAGACAATGATGAAGGAGTTTGATCCTTCTGAACTGGTCGACCCCGTCAAGCACGATCTGGTGGATAAGCAGATCGACCAGCTAATCGAGAAGATAAAGACAGCAAAGAGCCCTGTCATTTATGTAGGCAATGGTGTTCGCCTTGCAAAGCGTGAGAAGGAGTTTATAACCTTAGCAGAGAAGTTGAATATCCCTGTCGTTACAGCTATCAGTGGCTCTGACATCATCTGGCACAATCATCCGCTTTGCTATGGCAAACCGGGAATATGCGGTGACCGTATCGGTAACATCATGGTGCAGAACGCCGATCTGCTGGTCGTTCTTGGTACACGACTGTCTATCCGTCAGTTGTCTTACGCCTATGACCTGTTGGCACCAAAGGCCTATAAGGTGATGGTGGACATCGATCTGGCAGAGATGGAGAAACCGACACTCTCTATTGACATGCCCATTCATGCTAATCTCTCGGAGTTCATTGATAAATTCTTGAAACGTCTCGAGAGTGAGCAAGAGATGCCCGCATTTGAGAAGTGGCGTCAGTGGGGACGGAATGTTGAGAAGAAGCTTCCTACGCTCTTTGACGATAACCCCGACATGCCCGGATATACCAATTCATATAAGTTTGCAGATGAACTCTTCAGACAACTCGAATCCGGTGATGTCGTCGTTACAGGTAATGGTACAGCTTATACTTGTACCTATCAGACGATGAAGGTTAAGAAGGGTGTGCGTGTTTTTGCAAATCAAGGTTGCGCGGCTATGGGCTATGGGCTGCCGGCAGCCCTCGGAGCTTGTGCCAGCAATCATAATGGGCGGACCATCTGTGTCACAGGTGACGGTAGTATCCAGATGAATATTC
>CALJCU010000465.1 GCA_938023885.1 uncultured Prevotella sp.
TAGTAATTTTGCATTTTAAAGGGTAGGAGATGCTCATTTAGAAATAATAAAAAATAAAATAAACGTAAAAACAAAAATGGCAGCATTAGGAAAAATTAGAAGTAGAGGCGTGGCCCTGATTATCATCATCGGTCTCGGTCTCTTTGCCTTCATTGCCGAGGAGGCGTTCCGCTCCTGCGAGTCACAGCGTAACAACGAGCGACAGCAGATCGGTGAAATCTTAGGAGAAAAAATCAGCTACGAGGACTTTGCCAAGCTCGTGGACGAGGCTCAGGACGCTATGAAAGTCATGGGGCAGGACAACCTGACCGATGAGCAGCTTAACCAGCTCCGTGACCAGGTGTGGCAGAATCTCGTACAATACAAGCTCATCGAGAAAGAGTGCGACAAGCTCGGTCTCACCGTCACCGATAAAGAGATGCAGAACGTGCTCAACGAGGGTACGAACCGGATGCTTCTCTCCACTCCCTTCGTGAACCGTCAGACAGGACGCTTCGACGCCAACCAGCTCAAGCAGTTCCTCGCTCAGTACCAGCAGATGAAAACCTCTAATCCACAGGCTGCCGAGCAGTACGATGCTATCTACAAATACTGGAACTACATCGAGAAGAGTCTGCGTCAGCAGCTCCTCATACAGAAATACAACGGTCTGTTCTCTCACTGCTTCCTCTCCAACCCCGTCGAGGCTAAGATGGCCTTCAAGGAGCAGAGCGAAGAGAGCAACATCCAGCTCGCTTCCTATCCTTACAGCAGCATTCAGGACTCTAAGGTGAAGATCACCGATGCTGACCTCAAGGCTAAGTACGGCGAGATGAAGCCCCGCTTCGAGCAGTATGTCGAAAGCCGTGACATCAAGTATGTTGATGTTCAGATCACTGCTTCACGCGCCGACCGTGCCGCTCTGCAGAAAGAGTTCAACGGCTATGCCAGAAGTCTCGCTACAGCAGCTGATCCTGCCGATATCGTGCGCCGCAGCACGTCGACCGTTCCTTATCTCGGCATCCCTGTGGGTAAGGAGGCGCTTCCCACAGACATCGCTGCTAAGCTCGACTCTATGAGCGTGGGTCAGACCCTCGGCCCTGTGGAGTCTCGCAGCGACAACACGCTGAACATCGTCAAGCTTGTGGCCAAGCAGGAGCTTCCCGACTCTGTCCAGTTCCGCGCCATCCAAATCGGTGGCACGACACCTGCCGAGGCCCACACACGTGCCGACTCTGTCTACAAGGCGCTCGCGGGTGGTGCCGACTTCGCTACCCTTGCCAAGAAATATGGTCAGGAGGGCAGCGAACAGTGGCTCACTACGCGTATGTATGAGTACACGAACACGATGGACAACGACACAAAGACGTACCTCAACACACTGCTGACGATGGCTTCAAAGACTACGAAGAACATCGCCACGACGCAGGGTAACATCATCGTCGAAGTCCTCGACCGTAAGAACATGGTAGAGAAATACACCGCTGCCGTCATCAAGAGGACCATCGACTACTCGAAGGGTACCCGCAGCGCTATCTATAACAAGTTCAGCACCTTCGTCAGTGCCAACACGACACCTGATGCTATCTACAAGAACGCAGCCCGCAGCGGATACAATGTGCAGGAGGCTAAGGACGTCACCACGTCACAGCATTACCTCGCCGGCATCCACTCTACGCGCGACGCTATGAAGTGGCTCTTCGATGCTAAGGTCGGTGATGTCTCTCCACTCTATGAGTGCGGTAACAACGGTGACAACCTCCTCGTCGTCATCTGCACAGGTGTCCATCCTGTCGGCTACCGCGATCTCAGTGACCCGCAGGTCAAGGAGATGGTAAAGGCTGAGGTCCTCCGCGACAAGAAAGCCGGGATGCTCATCGCCAGAGCCAAGGGTGCAAAGAGCCTCGCTGCCGCCAAGTCTAAGGGTGCTGTCGTGACAGCTGTCAACCAGGTGACCTTTACCGCTCCGGTCTTCGTGAGTACGACAGGAGCCAGCGAGCCCGCCCTGAGTGGTGCCGTCTATGTGGCCAAGGTCAGTCAGTTCTTCGCCCGTCCTGTGAAGGGTCAGGGTGGCGTCTACCAGTTCCAGGTTGTCAGCCGTAAGCGGAACGCCATGAAGTTCAACGAACAGCAGGAAGAGGCACAGATACGTCAGAAGGCTATGCAGGCTGCCGGTAACTACATGAATGAGCTGTACATCAGGGCGAAGGTCGTGGATAACAGGTATATGTTCTTCTAAGCCCTCTCCCCTCCCCCCACTAAGGGGAGGGCTGATAATTTCAAGAATTTATAGAGGCGACTCATTGGGCCGCCTTTTTTCGTGCTTAGGGTAATATTTCCCCTCCCTACGGGGGAGGGGTCTGTCGAGAGGCCTACCACACTTGTGGTATACAAAATGCCAATTTTGTGGGATTTCCTATATGAGAAAATCACCGTAACTTTGCAACTGAAAATAAGACAAACATATAACGTCAATATAATATATTAACATCATAATAGAAAGGAAAGAGATTATGGGCAATGAGAAAAAACTTCATTTTGAAACACTCCAGCTTCATGTAGGACAGGAGCAGGCTGATCCCGCCACTGATTCGCGTGCGGTACCTATCTATCAGACGACCTCCTACGTGTTTCATAACGCACAGCATGCCTCTGACCGTTTCCACCTCAAGGATGCCGGTAACATCTACGGTCGTCTGACGAATACCACACAGGGCGTCTTTGAGGACCGTGTCGCAGCCCTCGAGGGTGGAGTAGGAGGTCTCGCCGTGGCATCCGGTGCTGCTGCCGTGACCTACGCCATCACGAACCTCGCCTATGCCGGTGACCACGTCGTTGCTACCGATACCATCTACGGTGGTACCTACAACCTCCTGAAACACACCCTGTCGAAGTACGGCATCGGCACTACCTTCGTCAACCCCGACGACTACGATGCCCTCGAGGCTGCCATCAAGCCGAGCACGAAGCTCGTGTATATTGAGACTCTCGGAAACCCGAACTCCAACATCTCCGACATTGAACGCTCTGCAGAGATCGCCCACCGTCACGGCATCCCCTTGGTCATCGACAACACCTTCGGTACCCCGTACCTTATCCGTCCTATCGAGCATGGAGCCGACATCGTCGTACACAGTGCTACAAAGTTTATCGGCGGTCACGGTTCAAGCCTCGGTGGTGTCATCGTTGACGGTGGTAAGTTCGACTACTTCCAGAACGATAAGTTCCCCGGCTTCACGAAGCCCGACCCGTCGTACCACGGCCTCGTCTTCGGCAAGCTTCCGGCACCGTTCGTGACGCGTGTCCGCGCCCTTCTGCTCCGCGATGAGGGTGCCTGCATCTCTCCGTTCAACGCCTGGATCCTTCTGCAGGGCCTCGAGACCCTCTCGCTGCGTGTCGAGCGTCACGTCTTCAATACCTTGAAGATCATCGGCTATCTCAAGACGCAGCCGCTGGTGAAGAAGATCAACCACCCGTCACTGCCCGGCCATCCGAACCACGACCTCTACGAGCGTTATTTTCCCACAGGGGCTGGTTCCATCTTCACGTTCGAGATTGACGGCGGTCAGCAGACAGCCTGGGATTTCATCGACCATCTGAAGATTTTTTCCGACCTCGCCAATGTCGCCGATGTCAAGTCGCTCATTGTCCATCCGAAGAGCACGACACATTCTGAGCTCTCTGATGAGGAGGCATCTGAGCAGGGCATCTACGACGGAACCATCCGTCTGTCCATCGGCACGGAGAATTATCTTGACCTCATCGACGACCTCGACCAGGCATTCAAGGCGGTGAGCAAGTAAGCTCTATCCCTATCCCCTCCCCCCTGTAGGGAGAGGGAAAGCCTTACCAAAGCAAATAACATTAAATACAGGCCTTTTAGGCCTAACATTAACAATTTAATAAATCCCGTCTCAGTCCTCCCTTTCGCGGGGGGTAGCATCCCCTTAATGGTATTCTTGTCTCCCTTCCCTACAGGGGAGGACCGGGATGGGGCCTGACTCATGAAAATATATCATCACATCACTGATCTTATCGGTAACACACCCCTTGTGGAACTTCAGAAATATTCAGCACTGCGTGGCGTGAAGAAACCTGTCATCGCGAAATTAGAGTCCTTCAACCCCGGCGGCAGCGCCAAGGACCGTATCGCCGTGGCAATGATCGAGGCAGCAGAGAGAGACGGCAGACTCAAGCCCGGAGCAACAATCATTGAGCCGACGAGTGGTAACACCGGTGTCGGACTGGCCCTCGTCAGCGCCGTGAAAGGCTATAAACTGATCCTTACGATGCCTGAGACGATGAGCATCGAGCGTCGTAACCTCGTCAAGGCTTACGGCGCACAGGTCAAGCTCACACCAGGTGCAGCCGGCATGAAAGGGGCTATCGCAGAGGCTGAGCGTCTGCGCGACTCCATCCCCGGCTCCGTCATCCTCGAACAGTTCGAGAATCCTGCGAACCCGCAGAAACACTATGAGACGACAGGTAAAGAGATATGGGATGACACTGACGGCAAGGTCGACATTGTCGTGGCGGGTGTCGGTACCGGTGGTACGATCTCGGGTATTGGCAGACGACTTAAGGAACTGAACCCGGACGTGCAGATCGTCGCTGTTGAGCCCACTTCCTCACCGGTCCTTGAGGGCGGCAAGTCCGGTCCTCATAAGATCCAGGGTATCGGTGCAGGCTTCATCCCGAAGACTTACAACCCTGCCGTCATCGATGAAGTCTTCGCCGTAGAGAACGATGCCGCTATCCTTGCCGGTCGTCAGATAGCGCAGCAGGATGGTGTCCTCGTGGGTATCTCTTCGGGTGCCGCAGCCTACGCTGCCACAGAGATCGCGAAGCGTCCGGGTAACGAGGACAAGACCATCGTCGCGGTCCTCCCCGATACGGGTGAGCGTTACCTCTCCACGGTATTGTACGCGTTCGAGGAGTATCCACTCTAGACCGCTTCCTTATTCTCCGTCAAGGAGTCCTAATCCTAGATCCAATCCCTTTCCGTCCCCCCCATTATCGGGAGCCTGGAATTCCAAAGTGGGAGGGATTAAGGATTAGGATTTTAATGTAATTACCCCCACCTCCGGCCATGCCCCTATCCTGAACGGGACTGTTCCGCCGATGCCTGTCGACACATAGAGCATCGAACCAGACTCGGTATAGGCACCACCCCATTCCTGATATGCTGCACGCGACGGACTCCAGTGGCCTACACGGATCTGACCGGCATGAGTATGTCCTGACAATGTCAGGGCGATATCTGTCTGATGGAGGACACCGCGGCGCCAGTGACTGGGATCATGACTGAGGAGAATCTTGAACATTCCCGCAGGGAGTCCTGTCATGGCTTTCTTCAGGTTACCATAGTCCTGGAAGGGGGGCCGTGAGATGTTCTCCACACCGATAATGGCGATGGCGTCGTCACCACGGGGGATGAGCACGTGGTCGTTGAGCAGCAACTTCCAGCCTATCTTCCCTTCGAGATATTTGAGTACCGTTTGGTTCTTCTCGATGTTCTTCTCTGTCTTCACGGGGATATACTCACAGTAGTCGTGGTTCCCCATGATGGAGTAGATGCCATCAGGGGCTTTGATCTGTCCTAAGGCATGCTGAAAGGGTATGACCTCCTCGGCAGAGACGTTCACGAGGTCGCCGGTGAAGACTACGACGTCGGCATGCTGCGCATTGACGATCTTCACGAGCTTGTCGATGAAGCCACGATTCTTGAGGTACGTACCGATATGGAGGTCGGAGAGCTGTAGCACTTTGTATCCGGCGAAGGCCTTCGGGAGCAGCGGCGAGACACACGTCGCACGCCGCACGATGATATGGCGCCAGCCGAAGAAGAAGCCGTAGGCAACGATCAGCTCCCATGTCACAGGCAGCAGCAGTGCCCAACGCCAGCCGAGGAACGGCCACACGAGAACGAAAAACAGTCCGGGGAAATCCAGTACGAGCACCGAACCCATGATAAGACGCATCCTCGCATTGTGACGCAGCTTGAGATCCATAACGTTATAGCTTTTATATTTAGATTTTTTATAACGCAAAGGTAATTTATTTTCTTCAATTATTCGCTAACTTTGCAACAATAATTTTGATTTTCCCCCTATGGGGAAGGGCTGGGGAGTGGCCTGAGG
>CALJCU010000466.1 GCA_938023885.1 uncultured Prevotella sp.
ATATTGTCAATTTTCCAATAATTTCCATCTTCTACATAGTAACTGTTAAATTCCTCAGAGCAGAGAGTGTTAAGCACGGCTTTTCCAAATACCTTGTCATAAGCTGAGCGTAATCTATTCCAGTCCTGTCGACTGCGGTTCTCATAGAACATCCTCAAGCCATTGATAATTTGGAATCCAAAGGCACCACGCATATTGACAGCCACGTCAAAATTCTTATAGCGAAGTTGGTTGTTGAAACCAAGGTACCACTTGGGCACACCGTTGCCAATCACTTTCTTATCCTCAAAAGTGTGCGTAAAGTCATCATATCCCACTCTGTTGCCATTTTTATCACTATATATCCATTTACCGTTTTCATCTATGTCTACAACTTGGAATCCATAAATATCACCAACTCGATGGCCTATTCTGACAATGTGTGATTCTGTCTTTACCGGCTCCTCAATCCAACCCGTCATGAAATAGTCGGAAGAAGCTTTATAGAGATCATTGGATAAACTCTTAAGCTTATTACTGTTGGTAGAGAATGTAATTGTAGAAGTCCACTGAAAGTCTTTTGTCTTAACAGGGATACTGCTTACCATTATTTCAAGTCCCTGGTTACTCATTTCACCAACATTGGCACGCGTTGTGGTGTAGACATTTGGAGGTGAAGGTACAGTATAATCATAGAGTAATCCTTTGATTAACCGATAATACCAATCTATGCTTGTATTAAGACGGAAGTCAAGCATACTGAAGTCAAGTCCGATATCATATTCATGCTTTTCCTCCCATTTCAACTTAGGATTAGGATTCTGTGTAGGCTGCAGTGCTCGAATCCATCTGCCATCGTAAAGATAATAATCCCCATACCCGAGTAGCGATTGACCTAAGAATGACTGATTTGGCTGTGAGCCTGTTACTCCGTAGCCAGCACGGAGTTTCATATCATTGAATATTTTTTGGTTGCGCATGAATTTTTCTTCTGTTATACGCCATCCCAGAGAAATGGAGGGAAAGTTTCCCCATCCATGATCCGTTCCTGCAAGCTGACTTGCTCCTTCATGGCGGATGCTGGCCATTAACAGATAACGATCCTTGTAATTATAGTTCAGACGTCCGAAAAATCCGATAAGATTCGTATCCAGCCAATAGCTGTATTCTGTGCCTTTCCCTTCCTTTAAGGCTTGTCCTATGCCGATGTCGTGCCAACTGAACTTATCTGTCGGGAAGTTATAGTTGCGTTCGTATTGGTTGTTATAGTTCTCTTCCTGATAACTGTATCCTGCCAATGCCTGAATGGTATGACCTGCAAAGGTCTTGTGGAACTGGGCCGTTAGCTCTATTAATTTTGTGGTTGTATTCGATCCACCTGTTGAAGCGTATCCGTTTTTGCCATCTCTTACATTAGAGATATGCTGTTTTGTCTCATAGTAACCTCCTGACTGTGAAATACGGTCATAAGAAATAAGAGCATTCAATGTTAGCTCCTTGATAGGATTGAATGTAATATTTGAACTGGCTCTAATTTGCTGCAAGTCTTGCTGACCGTGTGACTCGTAAATACGTGCTAAGGGATTGTCATAGTTGAAGATTCCTGTATTCTCATGCCAACTGCCATCTTCATTTTTGATAGGTTCAGTCGGATTATGTATCATAGCCTGTCTCCAACTATAAGTATCGAAACTTCCACTGTCAGTTGTAGACGTGTATCCACTCTTATTGCATAAGAGCTGGAAGTTGAAACGTAGTTTGTCGTTAAACATACCGTGGCTGACCTCGGCACGTCCCTGAAACTCTTCTTTATCTGACTTATGGAAGATACCCTGTAGATTGCGGTAATTAAGGTTGAAAATGTAGTTGGTCTGTGTGTTACCGCCTTTAAACGAAACATTATGTACATGACTGATGCCTGTGCGCAGCATTTCGTCAAGCCAATTTGTTTCTTTCCCCAGATCCCATGAGGCATCTCTCAGTCCGTCGGCAATCTGCTGCCGGTAGTCACTGGCATCGCAGAAGTCGGGCTTCTTTACAATATTCGTGAACGACAGATAACCAGTGTACTGTACCTGATTGATATTTTCTCCTTTAGCTTTTTTGGTTGTAATCATCACAACACCATTGGTTCCTCGTGATCCATAGATGGCGGCCGCTGATCCGTCTTTTAATACGTCAATGCTTTCAATGTCTTCTGGGGCTACAGTGCTGAAGTCACCAGGAATACCATCAATCAAAATCAGCGGATTAGTTGAGGCTCCTAGAATAGTTGTGTTTCCACGTAGAGAAACTTCCGTCCCTCCCACAGGATTACCGCTTGGATTAGTGATAGAAAGTCCGGCTATTTTCCCTTGAATGAGCTGTCCGGCATCATTGATAGCTCCCATTGTGAAATTTTCACTCTTGACACTCCCAACCGATGACGTGACGTCACCTTTGCGCTGTGTGCCATAACCGATGACGACAACCTCATTGAGCACTTTATTGTCCTCATGCAGCTTAACGTTCATCTCTTGCTGATGCCCTACAATTACATCTTGTGTTACAAAACCGATATAGGAAATCTCAAGTGATGCTCCCGTGGGTACATCGATCTCGTAGTTGCCGTCAGGGTCGGAGATAGCTCCCATAGTGTTACTTCCCTTGACCTTTATGGTAGCTCCTACGATAGGCTCGCCGCTATCGTCCACAATACGTCCTCTAATTTTCTCAAGGATGTTATTTCTATTTTTCCGGAGGTAACCTTTCTCAGCAATCTTTTGTTTCCGTGGCTTAACAACAATACGTTTATCTTCAATGGTATAGCAGACTTCTTGACCTTCAAGAATTTGACTGATGATGGTCTGAATTTTTGCGTTGTTCTCGTGGATGCTGATCTTTCTATTTACATCCACATCGTCTGCAGCAAAGACGAATGAATATCCCGTTTGTTGTCTGAGTTGGTTCATGGCTTTCTGAACAGAGACATTACTGACGTTGAACGTTACTGCCTGTCCGTTGGCTGTTATCACCAGCCCACCAGCCAGTACGAGAGCCAGTAATAGCCGTTTACTGAATGGATTCTTCATATTCGATTGTTTCTAGTTTTTTGCTAAAATGATTATTAATAGAGTACGTACTTTCCTTTTTCTTTCTTATAGTGTGTCTTTCCAGTCTCAGACATGGCCTTGAGGATGTCTTGTAGGTTGTCCTTCTGCCGGTTGAATCTCCCGTAGAACTTCACTTTTCCTGCACTGGTTGTCGTGATAACCTGCTGCCCATAGCTTCGGCTAAGCACCTTTGCAATGTCGGCCAAAGGCATGTTGATGAATGACAGGTCGTCTTGTGTCCTGGCCTCTTCTTCTGTCAGGGACAGTTTTCCTGTCATCAACATACCTGTCTTCTTATCCATAACAGCACATTGACCAGGTGAGAGCTGAAGACCATTTGTTTGAGTTATCAGATTGTCAAGACTTACTTTGCCACTATACAACTCGATTTTTGCTGTCGGGTCATCTTCGTAGTTACTGAAGAGGAAAGCCGTACCGAGATCATTGATGCTCAGTTCGTTTGTCTTGACAGTGAAGGGTAAGCTCTTGTCATGCTTCACCTCAAAGAACGCCTCACCTTGAAGGCTGACCGTTCGGTCGGTGATTCCGAATCCCTGTGAGTAACTGATGACGGAGCCAGAGTTGAGCCTTATCTTCGTTCCATCTGGAAGCATCATGTTGAGCTGCGATCCGGCTGGAGCCTCCAGCCGTACATCTGCAAATGTCTTTTTCACACTGTCAGAGCCTGCCTGATAGGCGGCAAATGGCAGGAATACAACAAGCAGGATAGCCGCAACGGCGACAACCCAAGCCCAAACGGGAATGACACGGGCTTTCTTCTCTCCGATATACGAGTGGAATCGGTCAATGGCCGCCTCAAGGTCGACGTCCGGGTCACCTGACTCCACTTTCAGTGCTGCGCACAGTTGCAGTTGGCGTCTTGCTTTCTCCCGATGACACTCACTCTCAGTTATCCACGCTTTCAGTTGGATAAAGTCGTCTTGCGAGATAGTGCCGTCGGCAAAGCTGTCCAGCAGATCAAGAACTTGTGTATCGGTTTTGCTTTTCATATAGTCTCTATAGGTAAGGCAAGAAAAAGAGACTGTAGGGTAGTAGAAAAGCAAAAAAGATTAGAGATATTGTAAAATAAGAAAGATAACCATATACTTTCTCATGGCAACTTCCAATGTCTTCATGGCACTCTTCATATGGTATTTCACCGTATTGACTGAGATATCGAGCTCAGTCGCCGCCTCTGAATATTTCTTTCCTTTGAGTTTACACAGAACAAATACTCTGCGTGTGTCATCTGGCAACTGATCTATAGCAGCCTGGATCTGCTCTTTCATCTCCTCTGCAATCAGTTTCTCAAGCGGGTGTTCATCATCAAAGAGCTGGGAAAGCAAGTCATAACGGTCTACGCAACTGATGGAATCCGTAACGTTGTGTCTTGACATATCCGCACTTTTCAGTACGTTAATACTTTTGTTTCTGACAGCTTTCAGTAACCATGCATTTAGATTCTCCACCTCGGTTTCCTGCCGGTGGTCCCAGAGATAGAACATCACATCGTCGGCGATCTCTTTAGCGAGTTCTCCGTCGTGTAAGATAAAGTCGGCAAACCTGCAGAGTGAACCATAGCTTTGCTTGTAGACAGCCTCGAAGGCTTGCACATCACCCTGTCTAATTCTCTTGATGAGAGATATCTTCACTTCACATTCGGGCTTTACCTCATTTTTGGTTGCCATCAGCTTTCTTTATCTATGCTTCTTGATATTTCCACGCATCCACCGTCCGCTTTTCCGTGGAGAAGTTGACGCCGACCTTAAAGATGCGGCGACCGTCGTGTTTGAAGGGGAGGGTGTAGTCCTTGGCATCAATCTGCTCAAGCGCTTTCTCCGCGCTCTGGTCAATCTTAAGCTCTATGACGAAGATGGTGGTCTTTGTCGATACCAGCAGGTCGATGCGTCCCCGTGCCGTGCGTGCTTCGGATCGGATGGTAAAGTTTAGCATGTTGAAGATGGTGTAGAGAATAGCCTGGAAAAATGCCTCGCTGTTGTGGTGGATGTCGTAAGGGAATCCGGAGAGATAGACCTGCAGAGCTTCCATCGCCGAGTCAGATTCAGAAAGCAACTTTGTGCCCCTTTGACTAAACTATAGACAAGTACGGTCTTGTCTACATAATACCAGTCATTCTTTCGAATTTCCTCGAATGTCTGTATTCTTAAAGGGTATCTGTTCATAGCAGCTTTGTGTTAATGGTTCGTTTCGATTGCAAAAATAGTACTTTTTTCGCAGAAAAGGATTGATTCATCTGAAATTTTCTTGCAGACGAAAAAGCCCGCGACAGGCATACTGTCGCGGGCAATGGTGTATGATGTTGACAGAGAATGATTAATAGTTCTCTGCTTTGATTTCGAAGAAGCTCTGCGGATGGTTGCAGACGGGGCACACCTTCGGGGCGAACTTGCCGACTACGATATGGCCACAGTTGCGGCACTTCCAGATGCGCTCATCGTCGCGGGAGAAAACAATACCTTCCTCGAGGTTACCAACGAGCTTCTTGTAGCGCTCCTCATGATGCTTCTCGATGGCACCTACCATGCGGAACTTAGCGGCAATCTCCTTGAAGCCTTCTTCCTCAGCCTCTTTCGCCATGCGAGCGTACATATCAGTCCACTCGTAGTTCTCACCGGCTGCAGCAGCCTCGAGGTTGCTCTTGGTGTCCTTCAGATCACCACCCTCAAGATACTTGAACCAGATCTTAGCGTGCTCCTTCTCGTTTGCAGCCGTCTTGAGGAATATATCAGCAATCTGCTCAAAGCCTTCCTTCTTAGCCTTAGATGCAAAATATGTGTACTTGTTGCGCGCCATCGACTCCCCTGCGAAAGCCGCTTCAAGATTCTTCTCCGTCTGTGTTCCTGCGTATTTCTTATTAGCCATAACCTATACCTCCTTAAACCATTTTGTCAATCAATTAGTGAAAATGAGCCCTCTGTCATTCTCTACGATGATTGTACCATTTAATATTCAATTGTAGAAAATTATTTTCTTGAATATTCCTTCACAAAAGTTCAATTCTCAAGCTCCTTGCACTTGCCTGCCGGC
>CALJCU010000467.1 GCA_938023885.1 uncultured Prevotella sp.
GGCCGGCCGGGAACCAGATACGAAAAGTTAGCAGAGAAGCGCTTCGAGGAGTATTCGTTGCGATAGGTGACACAGACTTCAGTAACACACCCGGCACCACCCACTTATCTTGCTGTATCTCTAGAGCTCCGTTTCTCGCGGTGATAGCTGCGGTATTCGTCGAGCGGTATCTCTGCATCGGGTTCCTGCAGCTCACCTTTGCGGGGCAAGCGGAAACGGAGATAACGGATGTTGAGGCCACGCTCCATCCACATCCCCTCGTAGTAAGTGTGGATAGAGAGCAAGGGAGAGCCTTGCAGGCCTTCGGGGGTGTCGTGGTAGAGGTCTTCCGTGCAGAAGTCAACGGGAAGATGGTTCTTCTCTACCATATACCGGGTGTAAGTGAAGAGGAAGTTAGAGTCGGTCTTGAGGTTCACTGTGCCGCCATCGACAAGGAAATGCCGGTAACGCTCCATGAAATAAGTCGATGCGAGGCGTCTGCGAGGATTCTTCATCTGTGGGTCAGAGAACGTGAGCCACAATTCCTGCACCTCATCCTCGGAGAAGAAACGGTCGATAATCTCAATGCTTGTCCTCAGGAAAGCCACATTCTCAAGCCCTTCTTCCAAAGCCTGCTTGGATCCCGTGTACATACGCGCACCCTTGATATCTACCCCAATGAAGTTGACATTAGGGCACATACGCGCCAGTCCTACCGTATACTCGCCTCTGCCACAGCCGAGCTCCAGAACGATTGGATTATTATTCTTGAAATATTGTTCCCGCCAGCGACCTTTCATCTCAAAAGGCACATCAATGATGACGGAGAATGGATATTGGAAGACATTCTTGAACGTCTTCATCTCTGCAAACTTCTGTAGTTTTCCTTTTCCCATTATGGCTTGTTGTTATGGTGCAAAGTTACGACATTTTTTTTGCTATCTCTAAGAAAAAGCAACTTGATCGTGCCTGTAGTAATAAGAAACTTGCTAAATTTGCAACTGATATGTAATTGTTAGGATAAGAATATGTGTGGAATCGTAGGATACATTGGTCCCCGTCAGGCATATGGCCTGCTTATCAAAGGCCTTCATCGTCTCGAATATCGTGGTTATGACTCTGCGGGTGTGGCAGTTGTCAATGCTCAGAACGAGATGCATGTCTATAAGGCCAAGGGCAAGGTCGCCGATTTGGAGAATGCGGCAGCCGGAAAGGACTGCAGTGGCAATATTGGTATAGCCCATACACGCTGGGCCACCCATGGAGAACCTTCTGTAAAGAACGCCCATCCCCATGTCTCAGAGTCGGGCAATATAGCTCTTGTTCACAATGGTATCATCGAGAATTTTATCGTACTTCGCGATCAGCTCAGGAAGCGTGGCTTCCATTTCAAGAGTGATACGGATACGGAGGTGCTTGTCCAGCTCATCGAATATGCCCAGGAGAAGCACCATTGCAGTCTCGGGGAGGCCGTGCGCCACGCGTTGCGTAAGTGTATCGGAGCCTACGCCATTGCCGTCATCGACAAACGCGATCCCCATACTATCGTGGCAGCACGTAAGGGCTCTCCGCTCGTCATTGGCGTGACGAAGGACAACAGTGAGTTCTTCATCGCTTCCGATGCTACACCTATCGCAGAATACACCAAGGATGTCGTTTATATCGACGATGAGCAGATTGCTGTCTGCCATCCCGGAGAGAAACTCAGAATCATCGACTTACGGAACAAGAGTGTGGATGTCAATATCAAACAGATCGATATGGATCTTGATATGCTTGACCGTGGCGGCTTCCCGCATTTTATGTTGAAGGAGATCTTCGACCAGCCTCGTTGTCTGCGTGACTGTATGAGTGGTCGTCTCTTCGACGATGACGTCATCCTCTCTGCGGTACGCAGCAATCGTGCACGACTGCTCTCAGCTACACGTTTCATCATTGTGGCTTGCGGAACATCATGGCATGCCGGGCTCATCGGTAAGCAGCTTCTGGAACATTTCTGTAAGATTCCAGTGGAGGTAGACTATGCGTCGGAGTTCCGTTACCGTGATCCTGTCATCTATCCCACCGATGTCGTCATTGCCATCTCGCAGAGCGGTGAGACTGCCGACACCTTAGCAGCTGTCAAACTTGCCGCGGAACGGGGTTCCTGCATCTTCGGCATCGTCAATGCTGTGGGATCGTCCATCGTGCGCGAGACCGATACAGGTATCTATATCCATGTGGGTCCGGAGATAGGTGTGGCTTCTACGAAGGCATTCACCGGTCAGCTCACCTGCCTGACACTTCTCACGCTCGCCTTAGCTAATGCTAAGGGCACGCTTGGCCATGATGAGTTTGTGGCGATGACAAGGGAACTCAAGACGATTCCTGACAAGATTGAAGAGGTGCTGAAGAAGAACGACGAGATCAGGAACCTTGCTCGCGTCTATACTTATGCCTCTAACTTCCTCTACCTCGGTCGTGGATGGAACTATCCTGTGGCATTGGAAGGCGCATTGAAACTGAAGGAGATCAGTTACATCCATGCTGAGGGTTATCCTGCAGCCGAAATGAAACACGGTCCTATCGCCCTCGTTGACAACATGATGCCGGTACTCTTTATCGCTACCCATCACACGGGTTACGAGAAGATCATCTCCAATATGCAGGAAGTGAAAGCCCGTGGCGGACGTATCATCGCCGTCATCACGGAAGGTGACACGGATATGGCGAAGATTGCTGATGAGACTATCAGTGTGCCGCAGACGCTGGCGCCTCTGGCTCCACTGCTCTCTGTCATTCCTTTGCAGCTCCTCGCTTACCATATCGCTGTGGAGAAAGGGCTCAATGTCGACCAGCCGCGTAACCTCGCCAAGAGCGTCACGGTGGAGTAAAGACATTGCCTCCCCCGTCCCTACGGTATCATCAGCACTCCTCTTTTGATGACCGTTAGCTGTACGCCGTGGTTGTTGCCCAGGATGCTGCCGTGGTCGAGGCCGAAGGCGCCGCGCACGGCCCAGCCGTGGTTGAACTGATAGCCGGCCTCCATCAGGAGGCTCGTGTTATGACGCGGGTGGGTGTATGGGTCGTAATAGGTACCGTAGCCTCGTTGCCGACTGGCGAGGATACGGTAGTCGAGGCGAGGCAGGAGCGTACCTTCCAGTCCTATGTGCCATGCCACAAAACGGTTGTTCTCCACACGGATGAGATGATCGTCGTTGTAGAGAGGTGAGCGGTAGAGCGGGTTGCCGATGACCTGCCCCCCGTGTTGAAGACTCATGTAGTTGCCGTGGTTATAATAGTCGTCCTGGCCGGCTACATGGTCTGAGATGTTCGATGTGCGGTCATGGTTGATGGGACCGCTTTGGTATTTTGTATAAAGGTATTCCAGGACAACATCTTTCAGCCACGTGCCGTGTTTCAGCTGCAGTTCACCGCCGAGCATGATGTCTTTGAGCGGATAGAGCAGATACCGGCTCTTTTCACGTTTCTGAAATTCAGTCCCCTGTCCGTAGCCGTCATAGTCGAGAAAGAACTGCTGGGAGTGATCCTCAAAGAAGTGGTCAGCATAGACGGATGCACACCAGTCTTTCGTATCGTAGTTGACGCGTGCTACCCAGGCTCCACTTTGGTTACCTTCGATATTCCCGTACCCCGAGCCATCTGTAGCATCAGATCCTCCGGGGATGAAAGCTCGCCAGAAATCTTTCAGGCCGTGGCCACCAAGTCTCTTTTTCACTGACTTTCCGTCTTCCCGGTATAGCCGGTAACCACCGAACTGAGCCTGCATCTCCAGGCCGAGCTCAACGCTTAAGGGGTATCGTCCGGGCTTGCCGATGCGCAGATAGCCGGCTTTGCTGTGATACAGTGTATGTTCATTGTAAGGCGACTGTCCATTGAGGGTGAAGTCGCTCTGCCAGTTGTCATCTGTATACATCCCATAAGCAATATGTACTTTCAGTGCAAACCATCTTCCTAAAGCTGGCATCGTCCAGTATTCAGGGATGGCGAGCCTCACCTGTGGGATCGGGCGTGCACTGATGCCCAGTGCCTGCGAGCCACTGGAAAGCCGCTGGTTCTTCAGTTCCATCGGCCATTCTTTGGCACCAACAGTCAGTACCCCATGCAACCAGCGCCCTTCAACGTATGCTTGCTGCAAGATAAACTTACTGGTATAATGAGTGGCGGCAGCTATGTCTACGCCGTAGCCTAATCCCCACCGGCGGCAAGAGTCAGCCTCAAGCGGTCGTTCTATCGCTCCCCGCAGGTAACCGTTGTCCGATTTCAACGAGCTCATGCCGTGCTTGTTGGCATTGAGCCACAGAGGGGTGTTGCCCGAAGAGGACGAGCCTTGTATCTCCGCCGAATAATGAATGTCAGAGAAAGGATGGAGATCTCCTGCCTCCGCGCCCTGCTGCCATGCATACTGGGCAGAAGCAGAGAGTGTGAAAGAGAGGAGAAAAATAGATATTATATATTTGTTCATTGTGCGGGGGGCGGCCTTTGTAGTCGCTATTTGGACACAAAGGTAGTGAAAAAATGGGCAAAATAGGGATAATGACCCCAGAAAGAGCAAATGCAATAGGGTTTTTCCCTCACAGCATAGGGAAAAGCCGGAATAGCTCTGATTATTTCTTCATAACTTTG
>CALJCU010000468.1 GCA_938023885.1 uncultured Prevotella sp.
TGCGCACATGGCCGGTACTGGTGCCACCCCTGCTGTTGTGCGTCGTGCCGCCACCGGAAGAAGAGCGGTGGGTGGTGGCCCTGGTGGCCGTCATCTTGCCAGTATTACTATTATAGTGATAAGTATAGCCGCCGTAAGTCTGACCGTCGTAGACCTTGTGACCGTCGGACAGCGTAGAGTAATGCACCGTTTTCTTCGTCTGACGACGTGGCTTGGGCTTGCCGTTGTCGTTAGCGTCGCGGCCCTCGCGGATATTCTTGTAACCCTGCTTGATGCTCCGCTCCACTTCCTCGTGCCCCTTGCTGTCCTGCATGTTCCAGGGCAGCATGTCGTGGAGTTGCTTGGCATAGTAGAGAGCCTCAGAGAGCGCGTCGAGGACCTTAGACTGGAACGCTCTCTTCCAGGCCGCAAAATTCGAGATACCGAAAGCATCCCGCAGGGCTTGGTGGAAACGCAAGGTGGACAAGTAGAGCCTGTCCATGCCCTGTCCGGCACCTCCCGTCTGGGTCTTCGTCTGCTCCAGGTTAAGATTAAGTGTGTTGATGGCCTTGGCAATATCGGTACCGGCCTTGACTCCCATCTTACCGAATACCGCCTGCATCACCTCACCGGCCTCCTGGCTGCTCGCGTTGGTATTCGACAAGGCGGTGAGCACCTGCTGCATGGCCTGGAAGATCGTCAGCGTGCCGTTGCTGAGTTTCTTCGACATATCATCACCGTCGATGCCAATCTTTTTCAGGGCCTCCGACGTGCTGCTGCTCATCAATCGGATGTTCTTAATGCCCATCACGATGGCGTTCATGTTGTCATCGGTGAAGATGCCGCCCTCGCTGTTGTGGATGATGGCCACAAGCTGAGAAGCAGAGATGCCCGCGTCCTTGAAGGCCGGAGCGTACTGCTGAATCATCGTGAGCAACTTGGGACCGTCGCCGTTGATCATGCCTTGCAAGCCTTCGCGAATCAGCTGGACAGCCTCGTCGCCAGTCTTGCCGAAATGCTGCATCAAGGTGTTGGCCGCGTTGACCGCATCGCGGAAGTCCACGCCGTAGACCTTCGACAAGGCCGCCAGCTTCTCGGAGACATCCTCAGCCTCGTTGCCCTTGAGTCCCGTCGTGACGACCACCACGCCCTTGTTGCGCGCCAGCTCCATGTTATAATCAGACAGGGCCTTGGTAGCCGTCACGATGGCGGTGACACCTGCACCGATGGCGGCGGTCATTCCGAGCGAGCCCGTCTCGACCACGGTCATCAATGTGGAGTTCATGCCGAGCTTGTCACCGACAATGCCCAGCACGTCGCGCAAGTTCATGTGCTCCTGCGTTGTCTCGCCGATGGCCGACCCCACGCTGTTGAGCTCCGCCTTGTAGTTGTTGATGCGCCCCTTGAGCGTCTCCAGTGACTGGGCCATGGCGCGGCCAAACGGACTGGCCTGCTCCTGGGCGTTCAGTGACTTATATTGCATGCTTAGGTCGAGGAACGCCTTGCTCATCTCGGCGAGGCGACCCTTGGCCGTGCGTGAGGTCGTCTCCATGTTGCCCAGAGCCTTCACATAGGCGAGCGTGTCTTTCTCGACCACCTCCAGCGTGCCTCCGGCCTTGCGGCAGCCCTCGACATAGCGCGTCAGACCGTCCGAGGCGCGTTTGAGCTTTGCGTCGTACTCGGTGGAGTCGACCTTGAGTTTAAGGATATTTTCTGCCATGATTGTTGATATGCTATATCTATTTACTTGTTGTCTTTTTCCAACTCGGTGTCTATCATCTTGCTCAGCTTACTGATGGCCTCCTGCATGGCTGGCTCGGCGGTGGGCTCGAACCAGGCACGCGCCTCGATGCTGCCACGGTTGCCATAGCGCGTGGTGCGCTCCATGGTACCGCTGTTGAGAAACCGAAGGATGAAGCCACGGTCATGGGGGCCGTAGCTGTTGATGCGCTGCGTCGCCTCGCTCACCGGCCAGCGGTTGCCGCCACGATGGGACGGATGACGCGGCGGACGGTAGGCCGTCGGTTTTCCTGCCTTGCGCCCGCTGTAGATGTTGATGTTGGCACCAAGGATGCGGCGGTACACCGACGTACGGATGGCATAGGCCGCACCGCGCGGATCGCTCTTCATCCGCGCCGCACCGGCGACATCGGCCACCATGTCCTTGCGGGCTGCCTTGATGACCTCGCGGATCATCTTGCGCAACTTCGACTCCATCTTGGAGTCGCTCACCATCGCACGCTCCAGGCTTTGCTTAGCGGCGAAAACAAAACTATCGTTGACATCCAATCCTATCATAACAAGCCCCGGCAACAGCGTCCAAGGATAACTGTTGGTATAAAAACTGTTAGGGTAAAAATTAGAAAACGAAAATGGGCATGGCCTCACGGTCACGCCCATCCAACATACTACCTATTGAGAATAAAATAAAATAATCTTTATGAACTATGAAACTAAAACTTATCTA
>CALJCU010000469.1 GCA_938023885.1 uncultured Prevotella sp.
GCTGCAGCTCGACCGCGACTGGCCGTGGTATAAGGAGTGGGGACGGTATGCCTGGGACTGTCGGCGTGACTCCACCGAGGAGCGTGCCTATTGGGCCGGGACCTTCGCCCGTTATTATGCCTGTGGCGAGGCAGCGGGCGACAGTATCCGCAAAGCTTATGACGAGAGCGGAGAGATAGCGCCGAAGCTGCTGCGTAACTTTGGTATCACAGAGGGTAACCGCCAGACACTGCTCCTTGGCATGAAGATCAGTCAGCTCGTCAATCCGAAGAAATACACGATGTATTATGGTTTCCGTGAGAGTTGTGGACCGGGCAATGAACAGCCGCTCGACGTCATCCGGCAATGTGAGCGTCATGGAGACCGTGCCGTCCATGCCATCGATGCGGTGGCTGATAAGATTGGCGCTAACAGTGATGAGTTCCGCCGCCTCCAGAACGACATGCATTGTTACCGGCTCTTCGCATACTCCTTTGCAGCGAAGGTGCGGGCGGCAGAGCATGTGCTGACTTATAATAAGAACAAGGACATCCGCGAGCTCAAAGCTGCCGTGCCCCTCATCGAAGAGAGTCAGCGTTACTACCGTCAGCTCATCGCCCTGACCGACACGACCTACCTCTATGCCAACAGTATGCAGACAGCACAGCGCCGTATCCCTATAGGTGGTGACAACGGGAAGTTCAAACACTGGCGTGAGCTCTATCCCGTCTATCAGCAGGAGCTCGACAACCTAAAGAAGAACATTGCGGTATTAGAGAAGGCATCGGTCATGTCGCCATCGCAAGAGAAACGTTCTGCGCCGCAGCATCCGAAGCTCAGACAAGCCATTATCACCTACCACCCAACGCCTACCACCCATCACCCGACACCCACCACCCGTCTCACTGTTGGCTCCCGCCTCTTCAGTGACCTCGACAGTACAGTCGTCGCCCTTGCCCCGGAGTTGGAAGGCATGCAGGCGATGGTTGTCAACAGTAAAGCGCAGCGCAAAACGGCGCAGCAGGTCGTCTTCGACTGCCGCGACTCCGTGTCTCTGCTCGTCGGCTTCTTCCGCGATGACCAGATCAAATACGCACAGGCACCGAAGTTGGAGACCGACGCTACCGCCAACGACTACGGTCAAGCGGAGCCGCTCCTTGTCTCTGCCTTGCAGATCAAAGGGATGCCGCAGGTCAATATCCATGCTTACAATTTCGGTCCCGGCCATCATGAGCTTCTGTTGCCGAAGGGTATCGTGCTCGTCCTTGGTGCCACGACGGATAAGATCAAACCCAGGGATGCGGGCCTCACGGGGCAGGCAGCAGACTGGGTGGTATATTAGAGAGCCCTTCCCTTTAATTCCTCCCCCAAAGGGGGAGGGTTGATATGCTTCAGGGGGCGATGCTGGTGCTATTATTGCTTTCTGCTATTATTGGGTTTGCTCTTAGTACTGTGTTGTGTATGCAGTCACATCGTGACTGCCAAAAAGGAAAAATAATGAGATATGTATTCTTGCTTTGCTGCCTTCTCCTCTCTCGGGCGCTCGCTGCGATGACACCTGCGAGGATGGAGGCGATCTATCACGAGGTGCGGACATCCTATAAATATGGACTGGTGGTGGCACCCCAGGACAACTGGCATAAGATAGACTGTCCGACGGTCTACCGACTCAATGGTCGGTGGTTCATGACTTATGTCTGCTACAATGGGAAGGACGGGCTCGACGGCCGCGGCTATGAGACGTGGCTCGCCTCCTCCGATGACCTCCTCCACTGGAAGACGCTGGGGCGGGTGCTGTCCTACCGGGACCAGGGCTGGGATATGAACCAACGCGGCGGCTTCCCGTCGCTCATCGACTGGCAGTGGGGAGGCTCCTATGCGCCAGAGCGATACAAAGGGCGCTATTGGATGACTTATATCGGAGGACACGGCACTGGCTACGAGGCGGTACGCGAACCGCTGAACATCGGACTGGCATGGACGAAGCAGAAGCCCGATAATGCCCATGAGTGGCAGACGCTCGACCGGCCGTTACTCAGTATCCACGACAAGGAGGTACAATGGTGGGAGAAGCTCGTGCAGTATAAGAGCACCATCTATGAGGACCGACGCCGCACACTCGGCCACCGTTTCGTGATGTTCTACAATGCCGGAGGTGTCAATCCCGCCAACAGTCTGAAGGCCGAGCGCATCGGTATCGCGCTCTCCGATGACATGCGTCACTGGCAACGTTATGCCGGCAACCCCGTCTTTGCCCAGGAGGCTGTAGGTATCATCACGGGTGACGCGCAGATCGTTGATATGGGCGACTGCTATGTCATGTTCTATTTCTCCGCTTATGACCCGACACGCCGGTATCACGCTTACAACACCTTTACCGTCAGTACCGACCTCGTCCACTGGGAGAAATGGACGGGTGAGGATCTTATCATCCCCTCCAAGCCTTACGATGACCTCTTTGCACATAAGAGTTATGTACTCAAATACAACGGCATCGTCTATCATTATTATTGTGCAGTCAACAAAGCCGGGCAGCGCGGCATCGCCGTGGCGACGAGTGATCCCCTCGGCCGTTCCTCCGTCCGTTTCCCAGCCCCGGATGTCTTGGGCAAACGGCAGGTCACGAGTCTCAATAGTGGCTGGACTGTCCGCTTCCTGCATACGAACCACGATGACCTCCTGCCGTGGAAAGAGAAGGACAATGTCACGGTACCCGATAACCTCGACGACTATTACGGTTACCTGCAGCAGAAACACGGCAACCTCCACGGCTCGGCTGTCTACTCACGACCTTTGAATATCCATCTGCAGCATGGCAAGCGCTATTTTCTGTTCTTCGAAGGTGTCGGCACCTATGCCACTCTCATGGTCAACGGACTCTCGTGGCAGCGCCGCATTGTGGGCCGGACGACCTGGACCGTGGACATCACCCAAGCCCTTCACGACGGAAACAATGACCTCGAGGTCCTTGTCGACCTTCCGTCGATGATCACCGATGTGCCATGGGTCTGTGGCGGTTGCTCCTCAGAGTGGGGCTTCTCCGAAGGCAGTCAGCCTTTCGGCATCTTCCGTCCCGTGAGCTTGATCGTCACCGATGAGGTCCGTGTGGAGCCGTTTGGCGTACATGTCTGGAGCAATGAGGCGTGCGATTCCGTCTTCATCGATACAGAGGTGAAGAACTATGGAGCATCGGCGGCAACGTTCTCCTTGGTCAATAAGCTTAACGATGCTGATGACAAGACGTTTCTGCGACTGACGGAGGAGGTGACGCTTGCTCCTGGTGCGACGCGGACGATCCGTCAGCAACAAGCTGTCAGCAATCCCCATCGCTGGTCTCCCGATGATCCAACTCTCTATACCCTCGCCACGATGATCAAGCGGAGTGGGGCGACGACAGACCTAACGAACACCGCCTTCGGCTTCCGTGCCCTGTCATGGCCACAGACGCGGGCGAAGGACGACCATCCGGGACAGTTCCTCATCAATGGCAAGCCGTTCTTCATCAATGGCACGTGCGACTACGAGCATCTCTTCGGACAGAGCCATGCCTTCTCGCATGAGGAGATCGCGGCGCGTGTCAAATGGATGAGCTTAGCTGGCTTCAATGCTTTCCGCGAAGCCCACCAGCCGCATAACCTTTATTACCAACAGTTGTTTGATGAGCAGGGCATCCCATTCTGGAGTCAGTTCTCTGCCCATATCTGGTACGATACGCCTGCTTTCCGTGAACATTTCAAACAACTGCTCCGGCAGTATATCCGGGAACGTCGCAACTCTCCGAGCATCATCCTCTGGGGCTTGCAGAACGAGAGCGTGCTGCCGAAGGAGTTTGCCGAGGAGTGTACGCAGATCATCCGCGAGATGGATCCCACGGCCTCACGTCAGCGTCTCGTCACGACGTGTAATGGGGGCAAGGGCACTGACTGGAACGTCATCCAGAACTGGAGCGGCACCTACGGCGGCGATCCTAACCATTATGGTCAGGAGTTGAAAAGCAGCGACGAACTCCTCAATGGCGAGTACGGTGCCTGGCGCATCCTTGGTCTGCACGGCAATGACCGACAGTCGGAGGAGAGTGCCATGCGGCTTCTTGCTACAAAGGTGACGCAAGCAGAGTGTGTGCGCGACAGTGTCTGTGGTCATTTCCAGTGGCTCCTTGTCTCCCATGAGAACCCTGGGCGCGTGCAGCCTGATGAGAGTGTGCGACGCATCGACAAGGTAGGACCGTTCAACCACAAGGGACTCCTCTCGCCATGGGAACAGCCGACGGAGGCATGGTACTGGTACCGTGACCACGAGCTCCACGCGGTGCGAGACACGCTGACACCTACGGCAGCCGACCACCGTAACGACCTCCTGAAACCTGCCGACGGCTGG
>CALJCU010000470.1 GCA_938023885.1 uncultured Prevotella sp.
GTGTTTCAACCTTACGAGATAGTTCCTGTACCTGACTCTCGCCAAAGATACGCTGGCCCGCACTATAGGCAGCCTCAATATACTTCTTAGGATGAAATTTGCTGATGGCAACGAGCTTGACTCCTTCCGGCAAATCAGCCAATACTTTCCTAAGATTTCCAGCTACATCAACATCCATGACATTACCTCCTATTTATTATTTTCCTGTTCTTTATTTCCCGTCTGCTTGTGCTTCCCGGGGTCAGAATCATGCTCAAAGACATCCATAATCTGAGTCTCCACAACACTAGCAATCTCATAGTCGATCATTGTTCCGCCCATCATATCGGTGATGTTCTTCACTGCCACGGGAAGTGTAGAAGCTTGTACAAGATAGGTCACCGCAGAGCGTTTCTCTCTCTGCGATTTCTCGTCAATGGTAATAAACATCAGTTTAGCCTTGTACCATTTGTCATCTTTATCCATATCAGAAAAGAATATCTCATGGTAGGCCGCCGGTCTGATGTCTGTTATCTTGTAATCGCCGGAAATATAGACTTTCATTTCTTCAAGAATAGCACTCTCAGCCTCAGTGAAACTCAGTGCATCAACTACATAGTGTTCGGTTACGTCTTTCTGTGTACCGTCTTCCTGGGTCTTGGCATAACGTATTTTGGTTTCAAACCAATCAGATGTACGTGATCTCATTATTTAGTTTGTATTAATCTGTATTGTTTATTTCTTTATTGCCTTGTATCGGTAATCATTGTATCGGTAATCATTAGCACTGACACCCGTTAACTCTTCTTCACAATGGTTACTCCTCTGAAGAGGTTGTCTAGCGCCGCGTAGGTATAAGCAGCACGATCGTGCACAGTGAGGTCGTGCCCCATTCTCCGTCGCAAATCCATGAGCTTTGAAACGGCATCCGTGTAATTGTCAAGGGTGATGCGCATGCTCATGCGGTCGGCCATACCATTGTCGAAGCCGAAGTAACGCGTCAGCATGTCAGCAAACTGTTTACGCTGCAAGTCAGAGATATGCTCCAAGGAAACAGCCGCGCTGTTCTTCGGACGGTAAATATGAAAGATGAGGTCATCGGGTTCTCCTCCCCGCTGTCCATGGTCGTAACGCTTCTCATAGTCAAAGTAACAATCGCAGAATCCGTTTTCTGCCAATTCCTTCAACTCTACTTTGGCAGGTTCAAGAACACGACGACAGAAGTCACTGAACTTCGTGTACATATACTCCAGCCTGAGCATCTTACGGAACTCAAACGTATTGACAATCCACGTACCTTTGTCCACCCAACTTTTGATAAACATATAGATACGTTGCGAATAACGGTTATGACAGGAAAAGACGATCTGCTTGCCAAGGGTCGAATAGCCGAGACGGAGAGACAACAACCGCTCTGCTACCTGACGGTCTATCTTCAGAAGCGTATACTTCTCATAAATACCTACATCCTCGGGAATATAGACATCACAGAGGTTCGTCACCTTAAGATAGCTTCTGCCGTCGGAAGTCTTATAAGGAATCTCAACAGGGACGGTAGCAAGGAGCTTCAGACTGTCACGAAGCTGTGGATAGTGGTTGGGATCTACTCCTAAGCCTTTGAAATAGAGCTTTATCTCTAGACGGCCATCATTGTCAAGCTCTGTGGGGAAAAGTGTAGGTTCCAGCGTCCGCTTGTCAAGCATCTCACGGAGTTTTTGCTGCATCTTTTCAACGATGCATACAAGGATACGGATCTGCATGAGGGAATAGTCATGACGCATCATCGTCACAGCTATGGGTTGTAGCAACCATGTCTCATTCTCAAGCGGAATGAGATCTGTGGGTATATTACGCTTCACGTCGCGCTTCTTCCCTTTGCCATACTCCCTACGGCTTGTCTTTTTTTTTGTCGTGGAAGTTTTCTTCTTTATCGTTGCTACTGCCATTATCGTTGTCGCCGCCTTCTCTCTTTCGGTACAGTCAGCTATGAAACTGTTGTCATTGCAAAGTTACGAAGAATGTTTGATATCACCAAGCGATACTCTTTCATTTTCCTATCGTAACGTTAACATGTTTGTAACCTAAAACTTGAAAAAAAGCTTCTATTTGTTGTCTGCCACTGTTTTGTGCAGCCTGTAAGTTAACCGATGTAAGACATCTATGCCGCATCTGTTGCTCAGCCTTACGGGTGAGTGCTGCTTTGTCGTCTTCCGTCCATTTGCCATCCTCTATAAAAGAACGGGTACGGGCCTCGTCAATGAAATTACTATCCAGCAGTCCTATTTGCGGGAGTGTGACGGATAAGGAATCGCCCCTTGCAAAAACAGAATGACTATCGACCTTGCTCAAGTCGATACCCAAACGCAGCGTACCATAATAAATACGCGACAGTTCGTCATCGCCGAAGAAACCATGACGGACAGTATCCACGACCTCTTCATCACTGAGCGTGAGAAACTCCCACTGACCAATGGCCCTAATCTGTTCTATTTCCACGGGCATAGGCTCCGTATGTCCGGTTGCATTGACACCGACGAGCGATTGTCTGTGCAAGTTGAAGAGAACAACAATGACAAGCACCAACACCAGAAGAGCAATGAAGAGCAATCCTATTATTTTGTTTTTCATTGAAGAATCAGTTTAATTAATCCATCTGTCTTATCAGCAATGGAAGATCTCTTGAATTCAGATCTTTCCGGAATGTTACTGTGACATTTCTTTCCTGGTAACCACATTGAACAGCTAT
>CALJCU010000471.1 GCA_938023885.1 uncultured Prevotella sp.
TAGGAATGCTTTGAAGAAACTAACGTCAGAATTAGGAAGATTAACTGTAATGGAAGTCATAATAGCAAATTTTGATTTTTGGCAAAGATAATAAGATTTTCAGTCTGTACCAAATATTAAGCAAAGAAATCTTTCTTGCGTAATCTTCTTTTCTCAATCGTATTCCTATAAAATGACCAACCATGAAAAAGAATACGATAAGATATTACTTGCTGTCGCTCCTGCTGACGATACCAATTGGAAAAGTTTCGGCACAGTCAGCACTGTTCCCAATGAGCAGCGTGAGGCTCCTGCCGTCCCGCTTCCAAGAAAACTTCAAACGCGACTCGGCATGGATAATGTCTATCCCTGTGCCATCGTTGCTACATAGTTTCTTCTACGATGCTGCGAAGATAGACCCCTTGAAGCAAGGCAACGACGATCTTGGCTCAAACCATGCCAACACGTTCATCCCGAAACTTATCGGTGAGGCCCGCCGGTACGAATTGCAGGGGCGGTCCCCTGTGGCCACCCGCACAGGCAATGATTCTTCCCGTCAAGCGGCCTCGCTTCTCTTTAACACTCTTGCTTTCAAGCATGCCTTTGTCACTGGTGAGGTCTCCGACAAGGAGCATCTCTTCGATGCGCAGAAGCAGAGCAAGCATCTCACGGGCTACGATGGTGAGAACTGCTGCACCTTCAACCTCCTGAAGCTCGCCACCCATGTCTACAGTTGGAACATCAAGGATGCAGCGAAACGGGAGCAGACCGTGGCTTACTGTGAGCGTGCGCTCTACAACCATATCCTCGGACAACAAGACCCGCAGACGTCTATGGTCTGCTACTTCACTCCTCTGCTGTCGGGTGCCTACCGCCTCTACTCCACACGCGACAGCAGTTACTGGTGCTGCGTAGGCAGTGGCTTTGAGAGTCATGTAGGCTACGCCCGCTTTATCTATGGGCACGACGGCGACGGCGATCTTTTCATCAATCTTCTTATCCCCTCGCGCCTTACGTGGCAAGGGACAACGCTAACGCAGACAACTGATTTTCCACAGAGCGGAAAGACCACGCTTACATTATCGGGCAAGCCGCGTTGTTTCAACGTTCATCTTCGTCGGCCGGCTTGGGCAACAAGCGTCAGTGTGAAGGTCAATGGAAAGAAGGCAAAAAATATAGTCTGGCAGAAGAACGACATCATCATTCCGCCAATAGCATCAGCTTCATCAAAGCATAGTGCGACAAAAGAAGGGAAAGAATCTATCGAGGTTACCTATGGCATGGCACTGCACGAAGAGGCAACACGAGACGATCCCAACCGTTGCTAAGGACGGTCAATTAGACGGCATCAAGAGTCTGAAGAAGATTGGGACATTGGAGTACGTCACACCAAACGGCATTCACCTCCACCCATTCTATGATGCCCACCATGAGCGGTATGTCGTTTATTGGCAGCGGTAATGCAGGGGCCGCCCCTGCAAAGCAAACCGAAATAAACATCAGTATTATGCGAAAGGCATATATCTTACTTCTCTTAGCATTTTTGCCACTGCTTGCCTCTGCACAGGCTCTCGATGTGGACAAGCAGCTGAACTATTGCCACATGCAGATTCTCCGTGCACTGAAGGATCTGCGACAATCTGACGGGTCCTACGACTACAGTAAGGAGCCCCGCAACATCCTCGCTACCGACAAGCAAGAAAGCTGGAACTGCCGGCCGGCAACGGCAGAGGAATGGTGCGGCGGCTTCTGGCCCGGCATCCTGTGGATGGACTACAGCATCACGAAGGATGAGACCATTGAGAAAGCAGCAGAAGGCTACACGCAGGCGTTACGCCACATCGCTTACGAGCCCATCTTCGACCACGACATCGGCTTCCTGATGTTCTGCTCCTTCGGCAAAGGCTACGAGGCGACACACAATGCCGACTACAAGAAGATCATCTTTGCCTCTGCCGACTCGCTCGCCACGCTCTTCAACCCGATGGTCGGAACGATCCTCTCCTGGCCGCGCAACGTAAAGATGTTCGGTGGACAAAACACTATCATGGACAACATGATGAACCTCGACATGATGTTCTGGGCTTCACGCCACGGGGGCAATCCGCTGCTCTATGACCTTGCCGTGAGTCATGCCAAGACGACGATGGAGCATCATTTCCATCCCGACGGTTCCTGCTATCACGTCGCTGTCTACGACCCTGTAGACGGTCATTTCATCAAAGGTGTGACGCATCAGGGTTATGCCGACTCATCGATGTGGGCACGTGGACAGTCGTGGGCTATCTACGGCTACACAATGGTGTATCGCTATACAAAGAACCCTGTGTTCCTGAAGTTCGCTGAGAAAGTGACCGATGCATATCTCCACCGGCTCCTCGACAATGATTATTTCCACGGGCTGACAAGCAACGATGAGACGGCACTGACAGCCGGTGCCTTCACCAAGAAAGACCTCGTGCCCAAATGGGACTTCGACGATCCTGACCCGAAAGCCTCGAAGGATGCCAGTGCCGCTTGCGTCGTAGCAGATGCACTCTTAGAACTGTCCCAATATGTAGGCAACGAGAAAGGCAGGCATTACCACGACATCGCCGTGGCAACACTTGCCCAACTCAGTACGCCTGCTTACCTCAGCGGTAAGTGCAATGACAGTTTCCTGC